>NZ_JBEXXN010000125.1:0-1116 GCF_040630445.1 Streptomyces sp. NPDC005805 | reverse complement strand
ATGACTGCAATTTCTCTCGGAATGCCGTCCGTTCCGACCAAGCTCGCCGACCGCCGGGTCAGCCGGAAGATCCAGGTCGGCTCGGTCGCGGTCGGCGGCGACGCACCCGTGTCGGTGCAGTCGATGACGACGACCAGGACCTCCGACATCGGCGCCACCCTCCAGCAGATCGCCGAGCTCACCGCCTCCGGCTGCCAGATCGTCCGGGTCGCCTGCCCCACCCAGGACGACGCCGACGCCCTCTCGACGATCGCCCGGAAGTCCCAGATCCCGGTGATCGCCGACATCCACTTCCAGCCGAAGTACGTCTTCGCCGCGATCGACGCCGGCTGCGCCGCGGTCCGGGTCAACCCGGGCAACATCAAGCAGTTCGACGACAAGGTCAAGGAGATCGCCAAGGCCGCGGGCGAGGCCGGCACCCCCATCCGGATCGGCGTCAACGCGGGCTCCCTCGACCGCCGCCTGCTGGAGAAGTACGGCAAGGCCACCCCCGAGGCGCTGGTCGAGTCCGCCCTGTGGGAGGCGTCCCTCTTCGAGGAGCACGGCTTCCGGGACATCAAGATCTCGGTCAAGCACAACGACCCGGTCGTCATGGTCAACGCCTACCGGCAGCTCGCCGCCCAGTGCGACTACCCCCTCCACCTCGGCGTCACCGAGGCCGGCCCCGCCTTCCAGGGCACCATCAAGTCCGCGGTCGCCTTCGGCGCCCTGCTCTCCGAGGGCATCGGCGACACCATCCGGGTCTCCCTCTCCGCCCCGCCCGCGGAGGAGATCAAGGTCGGCATCCAGATCCTGGAGTCCCTCAACCTGCGCCAGCGCCGACTGGAGATCGTCTCCTGCCCCTCCTGCGGCCGCGCCCAGGTCGACGTCTACAAGCTGGCCGAGGAGGTGACCGCCGGCCTGGAGGGCATGGAGGTCCCGCTGCGCGTCGCCGTCATGGGCTGTGTCGTCAACGGCCCCGGCGAGGCCCGCGAGGCCGACCTCGGCGTCGCCTCCGGCAACGGCAAGGGCCAGATCTTCGTCAAGGGCGAGGTCATCAAGACCGTGCCCGAGTCCAAGATCGTGGAGACCCTGATCGACGAGGCCATGAAGATCGCCGAGCAGATGGAGAAGGAC
>NZ_JBEXXN010000124.1:0-1152 GCF_040630445.1 Streptomyces sp. NPDC005805 | reverse complement strand
GATGGTGTCCCGCCGAGTGGTGTAGCAGGGATCTCCGCATAGCCCCTGGTCATGAGGCGGCCATCGCGCAACTCTCCGAGTAGCGAAGCTCGTTGAGAGAGGTGACGCGATGGCCTTGTCCCAGCATGACTTACTCCGGCTGATGGAGTCACTGCGTACGGCGGACGGAATCGAGTTGATCAGGGTCCTGGCCCAGCGGATCCTGCAGGAACTCATCGAGGCCGAGGCCACCGCCCACATCGGCGCGGAGCCCGGCGAGCACGCCGAGACCCGTACGACCTGGCGCAACGGTCACCGCGACAAAGTACTGACCACGCAGGCTGGAGACCTGGACCTGGCCATCCCCAAGGTCCGCTCCGGCACCTTCTTCCCCAGCCTGCTCGAACGCCGCCGCCGTATCGACCGGGCCCTTTACGCCGTCATCGTCGAGGCATACGTCCACGGAGTGTCCACCCGCAGCGTGGACGACCTGGTCAGGGCCCTGGGTGCGGACACCGGGATCTCCAAGAGCGAGGTCTCCCGGCTCTGCGCCGGACTGGACGCCGAACTCACCGCCTTCCGCACCCGGCCGCTGGACCACACCCGATTCCCCTACATCTATCTGGACGCGACGTACTGCAAGGCCCGGGTGAACCACCAGATCGTGTCCCAGGCCGTGGTCATCGCCACCGGCATCACCGAGGACGGCGGACGTGAAGTGCTGGGACTGATGGTCGGCGACAGCGAGACCGAGGCGTTCTGGAGCGAGTTCCTGCGCTCCTTGCGCGAACGGGGCCTGAACGGGGTCCGCCTGGTCATCGCCGACCACCACTCGGGTCTGGTCAAGGCCGTGCGCAAAGTCACGCTCGGCGCCGGCTACCAAAGATGCCGCGTTCACTTCCTGCGCAACGCCTTCGCGGTGATCCCGAAGGACTCCGCGGAAATGGTGGCCGCGACCATCCGCACGATCTTCGCCCAGCCTGACGCCGCAGCCGTCCGAGCCCAGCTCGACACCGTCGCCGACATGCTCGGCCGCCAGTTCCCCAAGGTCAGGGCCATGCTCCTGGAGGCGAAGGAGGACCTGACCGCGTTCGCGGACTTCCCTGATCGGCACTGGAAGAAGATCCAGTCGACCAACCCGCTGGAGCGGATCAACCGCGAGATCAAACGCCG
>NZ_JBEXXN010000123.1:0-1629 GCF_040630445.1 Streptomyces sp. NPDC005805 | reverse complement strand
AGCCGCACGGCCCCATCGAGACCGAAGCAGCCCGACGCCTCACCGAAGACCTCAACCACGAGTGATCAACGGCTTACCCAACACTTTCTGAGGCGCGTCCCCGCCCCGGCTCGGGGTCCGCGGCGCGGGCCCCGCAGGTCAGGTGGGCAGTTCGGCGCGGCGCAGCCGCGGGGAGCACAGCCCGTACACCGCGCCCGCCGCGCACACCAGCGCGCTCACCGCGAAGACGGGGGTGGTCCCCCACAGGCCGACGGCCGCGCCGGTCAGGGGGAAACTCAGCGGGGCGAGGCCGAGGCTGACGAAGGTCGCCAGCGAGGTGACCCGGCCGAGGTGGGAGGGCTCGGTGAGGGTCTGCATCAGCGCGCCGCAGAGCGAACCGCTGACGCCGGTCAGGACGCCGACCACGGCCGCCACGGCGACGGCGACGGCGAGGTGCGGCACCAGGGCGAGGGGCGCGATGGCGGCCGAGCCGGCGACCAGGGCCAGGCCCATGACCAGCCCGGCCCGGGGTATCCGGCCGCGTACGGCGAGCAGCAGGGAGGCGGCCCCGGAGCCGGCGGCGAAGCCCGCGAGCACCCAGCCGAGCCCGGCGGCACCCCAGTCCCGGGCGTCGGCGAGGAGGGCGAGGCCCACGCCGAGGGGGCCGACGAAGCCGAGGTCGCTGACGGCGATGACGACGAGGAGCGGGGCGAGGACCCGGTGGCGGCGGACGTACCGGAGGCCGTCGGCCAGGTCCCGCAGGAACGATCCGCCGGGGGGCGTTCCCGGCCCGCCCGCCGTGGCCGCGGCCACCGCCCCGGGGTCGCCGTCGGACGCGCCCGGGCCGGGGGCGGTGGGGCCCTCCGGGACGGCCGCCGGGGTCCGGGGGCCCGGCAGGGGCGCGATCCGCAGGGTCAGCAGCAGTGGGAGGGCGAGGGCGAAGAGCGCGCCCGCGAGCAGGAAGGCGCCGGACGCACCGCCCGCGGCCATCGCGACGCCGCCCAGGGGCGCGCCGACCACGGTGGCCCCGCGCCCGGCGAGACCGCGCATGCCCTGGATGCGGGCGAGCTGCCCGGGGGCGGCGATCCTGGGCGGCAGGGCGCCCACGGCGGGCATGAAGACCGCGTCCAGGGCCCCGAAGACCACGGCCACGGCGGCCAGCAGCCACAGTCCGGGCGCGGAGGCCCACAGCAGCGCGGCGAGTCCCAGCACGATCACGGCCCGGGCCGCGTCGCTGGTGACGACCACCCGGCGCGGGCCGAGCCGGTCCGCGAGGACGCCCCCGCCGAGCATCAGCAGGGCCCGCGGCACGGCGCTCACCGCGAGCACGGCCCCCGCCTCGGCGGCGCTTCCGCCCCGGGTGGCGGCCCAGGTCAGGGCCAGGTAGTAGACGCTGTCCCCGGCGGCGGAGGCGGTGTACGCGCCGAGCCAGCGCAGCACGTTCGGGTCCCGGTGCGCGGGCCGCTCCCGCCCGTCCCCGCGGCCGGGCGCGGCGACGTCCTCGGCTGCGGGCATGCGTATCGGGGCCTCTCGGGACGTGCGGAAAGTGTGCGGGCGGGGGGGGGGGGGGGGCCCGCGCCGCCGGGGGGGGTGCCCCGCGCCCCCCCCCCCGCACCCCCCCCCGCCGGGGCTGCCTTGAGCTCCGCTGAT
>NZ_JBEXXN010000122.1:0-1912 GCF_040630445.1 Streptomyces sp. NPDC005805 | reverse complement strand
CCGTGTGCCGGGGGTGCCGCCTACTCCCCGGCCCTGACGGACTTCGTGTTCATGGTCCGCGAGACCTCGCAGATGTTCATCACCGGCCCGGACGTCGTCAAGGCGGTCACCGGTGAGGAGATCACGCAGAACGGGCTCGGCGGCGCGGATGTGCACGCCGAGACCAGCGGCGTCGCGCACTTCGCGTACGACGACGAGGAGACCTGCATCGCGGAGGTCCGCTACCTGCTGTCGATGCTCCCCTCCAACAACCGGGAGAACCCCCCGGCGTCGGAGAGCGACGACCCCGCCGACCGCCGCTCGGACGTCCTCCTGGACCTGGTGCCCGCGGACGGCAACCGCCCGTACGACATGCACAAGGTGATCGAGGAGCTCGTCGACGACGGCGACTACCTGGAGATCCACGAGCGCTGGGCGCGCAACATCATCTGCGCCCTGGCCCGGCTCGACGGCCAGGTCGTCGGCATCGTCGCCAACCAGCCGCAGTCGCTGGCCGGCGTCCTCGATATCGAGGCGTCCGAGAAGGCCGCGCGCTTCGTGCAGATGTGCGACGCGTTCAACATCCCGATCGTCACCCTGCTCGATGTGCCGGGCTTCCTGCCCGGTGTCGACCAGGAGCACGGCGGCATCATCCGCCACGGCGCGAAGCTGCTGTACGCGTACTGCAACGCCACCGTGCCGCGTATCTCGCTGATCCTGCGCAAGGCGTACGGCGGTGCGTACATCGTCATGGACTCGCAGTCCATCGGTGCGGACCTCACCTACGCCTGGCCGACGAACGAGATCGCGGTCATGGGCGCGGAGGGCGCGGCGAACGTCATCTTCCGCCGCCAGATCGCCGAGGCCGAGGACCCGGAGGCCATGCGGGTGCGCATGGTCAAGGAGTACAAGGCCGAGCTGATGCACCCCTACTACGCCGCGGAGCGGGGGCTGGTCGACGACGTGATCGACCCGTCCGAGACGCGCGAGGTCCTCATCAGGTCCCTCGCGATGCTCCGCACCAAGCACGCCGACCTGCCGTCCCGCAAGCACGGCAACCCCCCGCAGTGACCCTGCGACCGGACTGGAGCCCATCGATGAGCACTCCCGCTGATCCCTCCTCCCTCCTCCGTGTGGAGAAGGGCCACGCCGAGCCCGAGGAGCTCGCGGCGATCACCGCGATCCTCATGGCGCGTGCGGCGTCCCGCCAGGACGCCGGTGCGGCGCCGCACCGCGGTCGCACGGCGGCGGGCTGGCGCCGCCTGGAGCGCCAGCGCGGCTTCCAGCCCTCCCACAGCTGGCAGGGCTGACCCCGCAACCCCCTGAGGCCCCGCACACACCGGTGTGCGGGGCCTCAGCCATCCCTCCGGACCTCCGCGCCGAGGGCCGGCTGTTCCAGCCCGTCCGGCGAAGCCCCTCCGCCTCAATCGCCGGCGGGGCTGCATCTCCAGCCTGTCCGGCGTTTGAGGACATCGCGCGCAGCGCGGTGCGGGACAGGACGGCCCGCGGCCCGCGAACCGGCAGCGCCCCCGCGCCGAGCCTCCCGGGGCTCTGCCCCGGACCCCGCGCCTCAATCGCCGGCGGGGCTGAAAAGACAGCCCGTCCGGCGTTTGAGGACGCCGCGCGCAGCGCGGTGCGGCACAGGACGGCCCGCGCCCCGCGAACCGGCAGCGCCCCCGCGCCGAGCCTCCCGGGGCTCCGCCCCGGACCCGCGCCCCGCGAACACGCAACGGCCCCGCACCCCGCTCCGGTAAGGAGCGGGGTGCGGGGCCGGCCGGGTGGGCAGGGACCCCCACCCGGCACACGCGCGCTACGCGCGCCCCCGCGCCTACCGCAGGCGCGCCATGAGGGCGTGTTCGACGAGGGTGATGAGGGCGCTTTTGGCGTCGGCGCGGTGGCGTGCGTCGGTGGTGATGATGGGGGTGTCGGGGCC
>NZ_JBEXXN010000121.1:0-2197 GCF_040630445.1 Streptomyces sp. NPDC005805 | reverse complement strand
AACGGAGTTCCACCATGCCCGCCGACTGACCGACTGACCGACTGACCGACTGACCGACTCGCTGACCGACTTGACCGACTGACTGACCGCCGCCGTCGTCAAGCGCGCCCCCGCCGTCACCCCCGGTACGTCTCCAGCAGCCGCAGCCACACCTCGCTGATCGTCGGGAACGACGGCACCGCGTGCCACAGCCGGTCGATCGGGACCTCGCCCGCGACCGCGATCGTCGCCGAGTGCAGCAGTTCGCTGACGGCGGGCCCCACGAAGGTCACGCCGAGCAGGACCTCCCGGTCCAGGTCGACGACCATCCGGGCGTGGCCCCGGTAGCCCTGGGCGTAGAGGCCCGCGCCGCCGACCGCGCCGATGTCGTAGTCCACGGCCCGTACGCGGTACCCGGCGCGCTCCGCCTCCGCGAGGTTCAGCCCGACCGCCGCCGCCTCCGGGTCGGTGAAGACCACCTGCGGCACGGCCGCGTGGTCGGCGGTGGCGCTGTGCGCGCCCCAGCGGTCGGTCTCCAGCAGCGGCACGCCCTGGGCGCGGGCCGCGATGGCCGCGCCTGCGATGCGCGCCTGGTACTTGCCCTGGTGGGTGAGGAGGGCGCGGTGGTTGACGTCCCCGACGGCGTAGAGCCAGTCGGTCCCCTTGACCAGGCAGCTGTCGTCCACGTCCAGCCAGCCGCCGTCCTTCCGGCCGACGCTCTCCAGGCCGATGTCCTCGGTGCGCGGGGCGCGGCCGGTCGCGAAGAGGACCTCGTCCGCCTGCACGCTGCTGCCGTCGCCGAGGACGAGGGTGACGGGGCCGGTCGCGCCGCCCGGGCGGTCCACGGCCTCGACGGTGACGCCGAGGCGGACGTCGGCGCCCGCCTCCTTCAGCGCCGCCACGACGTGCTCGCCGACGAACGGCTCCATACGCGGCAGCACGCCCTGGTCGCGGACGAGCAGGGTGACCCGGGAGCCGAGGTTCTGCCAGGCGGTCGCCATCTCGACGCCGACGACACCGCCGCCGACGATCGCGAGGCGTTCGGGGACCTCGCGGGCGCTGGTGGCCTCGCGGCTGGTCCAGGCGCGGGCGCCGGCCAGACCGGGCAGGTCCGGCAGGACGGCGCGGCTGCCGGTGGCGACGACGACGGCGTGGCGCGCGGTGAGGAGGTGGTGCTCGCCCTCGGGGCCGTCGACCACGACGGACTTCGGGCCGTGGAGGCGGCCGCGGCCACGGTAGACGCGGGCGCCGACGGAGTCGAGCCAGGCCGCCTGGCCGTCGTCCGTCCAGTTGCCGACCTCCTCGTCCCGGCGGGCGAGCACGGCGGCCGCGTCGAGCGGTCCCTGCACGGCGGCGCTCAGGCCGGGGACCCGGCGGGCGTCGGCCCGGGCGATGGCCGGGCGGAGCAGCGCCTTGCTGGGGACGCAGGCCCAGTACGAGCACTCGCCGCCGATCAACTCGCTCTCCACCACGGCGGTGCTGAGCCCGGCCGCCCGGGTGCGGTCCGCCACGTTCTCGCCCACGGGACCCGCGCCGAGCACCACCACGTCGTACTCCACAGCTTCAGTCATACGGTCAGTCTGCTGTGGGGTGTGCGACCCGGCCACATGGGCAGGGGCTGGAATAGCCAGGCCCCGGGCGCCGTTGTGCGGGGCGAGCCCACCGGACGTCCAGGACGCCGAGGAAGAGGTACGCAGGTCATGAGCACCCTTGAGCTGACCAAGGAAAACTTCGATCAGGTCGTCAACGAGAACGACTTCATCCTCATCGACTTCTGGGCGTCCTGGTGCGGCCCCTGCCGCCAGTTCGCCCCCGTGTTCGAGGGTGCGTCGGAGCGGCACCCGGACCTGGTCTTCGCCAAGGTCGACACGGAGGCGCAGCAGGAGCTGGCGGCGGCCTTCGAGATCCAGTCCATCCCGACGCTGATGATCGTGCGGGACAACGTGGCGGTGTTCGCCCAGCCCGGCGCGCTCCCCGAGTCCGCGCTGGAGGACGTGATCGGCCAGGCGCGGGAGCTGGACATGGACCAGGTCCGCAAGTCGATCGAGGACGCGCAGAAGAAGGCGGAGGGTGCGGGGGGCGAGGGCCAGGCTTCGGCCTGAGCCGCCCGCGCCCGGAGCCGGCGGCGCCCGGACCCGCCCCCTCGGCCGGGGGGGGGCGCCGCGGGGGGGCGCGGCCGCCGGGCCGGGGGGGGCGGCGCCGCGGGGGGGGGGGGGGC
>NZ_JBEXXN010000120.1:0-2301 GCF_040630445.1 Streptomyces sp. NPDC005805 | reverse complement strand
CGGACCGGCTGCCCGTGCTCCAGCCGGATCACCGCCTCCTCGGCCCGCTGCTTGTCCTTCAGGGCGTCGAAGGCGCCGTCGTTGAAGATGTTGCAGTTCTGGTAGATCTCCACCAGCGCCGTGCCCTCGTGGTCGGCCGCCTGGCGCAGCACCTCGGTCAGATGCTTGCGGTCGGAGTCGACGGTCCGGGCGACGAAGGTGGCCTCCGCGCCCAGTGCCAGGGAGACCGGGTTGAAGGGCGCGTCCAGGGAGCCCATCGGCGTCGACTTGGTGATCTTGCCGACCTCGGAGGTGGGGCTGTACTGCCCCTTGGTGAGCCCGTAGATCCGGTTGTTGAACAGCAGGATCTTGAGGTTCACATTGCGGCGCAGCGCGTGGATCAGATGGTTGCCGCCGATGGAGAGGGCGTCGCCGTCACCGGTGACCACCCACACCGACAGGTCCCGCCGGGAGGTCGCGAGACCGGTGGCGATGGCGGGGGCCCGGCCGTGGATGGAGTGCATCCCGTAGGTGTTCATGTAGTACGGGAAGCGGGAGGAGCAGCCGATGCCGGAGACGAAGACGATGTTCTCCTTCGCCAGGCCCAGTTCGGGCATGAAGCCCTGCACGGCGGCGAGGATCGCGTAGTCGCCGCACCCCGGGCACCAGCGCACCTCCTGGTCGGACTTGAAGTCCTTCATGGACTGCTCGGCCTCGGCCCGCGGCACGAGGGAGAGCAGGGTGGGCGCCTCGGTGGTCTCAGTCATCGATGGCCTCCTTGAGGGCCGTGGCCAACTGCTCCGCCTTGAACGGCATTCCGTTCACCTGGGTGTAGCTCACCGCGTCGACCAGGTACCTCGCCCGGATCAGGGTGGCGAGCTGGCCGAGGTTCATCTCCGGCACCACGACCTTGTCGTACGCCGTCAGGACCTCGCCGAGGTTGCGCGGGAACGGGTTGAGGTGGCGCAGGTGCGCCTGGGCGATCGGCACCCCGGTCCGGCGCAGCCGGCGCACCGCCGCGGTGACCGGCCCGTAGGTGGAGCCCCAGCCGAGGACCAGGGTGCGCGCGCCGTCCGGGTCGTCGACCTCCAGGTCGGGGACGGCGATGCCGTCCACCTTGGCCTGCCGGGTGCGGACCATGAAGTCGTGGTTGGCCGGGTCGTAGGAGATGTTCCCGGTGCCGTCCTGCTTCTCGATGCCGCCGAGGCGGTGTTCCAGACCGGGGGTGCCGGGGACGGCCCAGGGCCGGGCCAGGGTCTCCGGGTCCCGCTTGTAGGGCCAGAACACCTCGGTGCCGTCGGCCAGTTCATGGTTCGGGCCGGTCGCGAACCGGACCCGCAGATCGGGCAGTTCGTCCAGGTCGGGGATGCGCCAGGGCTCGGAGCCGTTGGCGAGGTAGCCGTCGGAGAGCAGGAACACCGGCGTCCGGTACGCCAGGGCGATCCGGGCCGCGTCGATCGCCGCGTCGAAGCAGTCGGCGGGGGTGCGCGGGGCGACGACGGGGACGGGGGCCTCGCCGTTGCGCCCGTACATCGCCTGGAGGAGGTCCGCCTGCTCGGTCTTGGTCGGCAGGCCGGTCGAGGGGCCGCCGCGCTGGATGTCCACCACCAGCAGCGGCAGCTCCAGCGAGACCGCCAGGCCGATGGTCTCCGACTTGAGGGCGACGCCCGGCCCGGAGGTCGTCGTCACCGCCAGCGCACCGCCGAAGGCCGCCCCGAGGGCCGCCCCGATCCCGGCGATCTCGTCCTCCGCCTGGAAGGTGCGCACATCGAAGTTCTTGTGCTTGGAGAGCTCGTGCAGGATGTCGGAGGCCGGGGTGATCGGGTACGAGCCCAGGTAGAGCGGCAGATCCGCCTGCCGGCTCGCCGCGATCAGCCCGTAGGAGAGGGCGAGGTTCCCGGAGATGTTGCGGTAGGTGCCCGGGGGGAACGCGGAACCGGCCGGGCCGACCTCGTAGGAGACCGCGAAGTCCTCGGTCGTCTCGCCGAAGTTCCAGCCGGCGCGGAAGGCGGCGATGTTCGCCTCGGCGATCGCCGGCCGGGAGGCGAACTTCTGCCGCAGGAAGCGCTCCGTGCCCTCCGTCGGCCGGTGGTACATCCAGCTCAGCAGGCCCAGCGCGAACATGTTCTTGCTGCGCCCGGCCTCCTTGCGGGACAGGTCGAAGTCCTTCAGCGCCTCGATCGTCAGCGTGGTCAGGGGTACCGGGTGCACCCGGTAGGCGTCCAGGGAGCCGTCCTCCAGCGGGGAGGTCTCGTAGCCGACCTTGGCCATCGCGCGCTTGGCGAACTCGTCCGTGTTGACGATGATCTCGCCGCCGCGGGG
>NZ_JBEXXN010000119.1:0-2655 GCF_040630445.1 Streptomyces sp. NPDC005805 | reverse complement strand
ACTCTTCCGGATAGGGCTTGGGCACAGCGACATCCTTCCCACCTGCCTCACAGGGCAAGCCAGTTCAGATGTCACCCGATCGTGCACCAGACCCTCACGTTGACACGTGGTGAAGGACGAGGACGGCTTGGGCGACCGCTGTGATGCGATTGGTGCTGCAGCGGAGCTTGCGTAGGAGACGCCAGGCCTTCAGGGTGGCCGTTGGCCTGCTCGCCCAGGCAGCGGATCTTGGCGTGTGTGCTGTTGTGGCGGGCGTTGCCACTGCTTGAGGCGGCGTCCGCGGAAGGGTACTCGGATGGAGCCGCCGGCGCCCTGGTATGCCTTGTCGGCCCAGCACTTGAGGCTGGCGGTGTTGAGTGCGTCGATGATGCCGTGGGTGCGGGCGGCGGTCAGATCGTGGGTAGAGCCGGGCAGCGCGGGTGAAGCCCACAGCAGGCGGCCGAACGGGTGGGCGAGAACCTGGACGTTCATGCCGTGACGTTTGTGTTTGCCGGAGTGTACGGGGTGTCGGCGGCGATCCGGTCGATCGGCAGCAGGGTGCCGTCCAAGATCACGAACGCCTTGGTCCGCGCGACGCGCATCGCGTCGGCCAGGGCGGGTGCGAGGGCGGCCAGTACATCGATGGCCTCACGTATGTAGCGGTACGCGGTCGCGACGCCGATCCCGAACCCGGTGGCGAGCTGGGCATGAATGTCACCGCACCGCAGATGGGCCAGGGCGAGGAGAGCCTGGCGGCCGGCGGTCAGGCGCCGCCACCGGGTCCCGATCTCCCCGCGCCGTACAGCGAGTCGTCCGGTCAGGTACCGCAGGGTGCGACTGGACAGGCCGATCGACGACGGGTAGACAAGCACGCGAAGCTCCTGGCAGACGGCGAATCTTGGTCGTGAAACCGTCTACCAGGAGCTTCGTCGTTCCGTAGATCCGCCCAACACGCGGCCAGCAGTACCAGGTTGGAAAAGGCCCACTGCTTGGCGCCCTCGCCGCCGTCGCCCACCCACAACCCCAGGATCTCCCGTCGGCCCTCGGCGGTGACGGCCAGGACGACATAGATGGGCCGGTTGGCGACCGCGCCGTCGCGGATCTTGACGTGGATGGCGTCGATGAAGACGACCGGATGACGACGTCGAGCGGGCGGCCTGCCATTCGGCCATGCCCTCGAGCACCTTGTCGGTGATGGTGGAGATGGTCTGGCGGGAGACTTCGGCTCCATAGACCTCGGCCAGGTGGGCCTGAACCTCGCCGGTGGTCAGGCCCTTCGCGGCGAGTGAGATGACCATCTCGTCGACGCCGGTCAGGCGCTTCTGCCGCTTCTTGACGATCTTCGGTTCGAAGGAGCCGTCACGGTCGCGGGGCACGGTTGTCTCCACCGGGCCCACGTCGGTCAGCACGGTCTTGGAACGTTTGCCGTTGCGGGAGTTGCCGCCGTTCTTGCCGGCCGCATCGTGCTTGTCATAGCCGAGGTGGTCGGTGATCTCGCCCTCCAGGGCGGACTCCAGCAGCCGCTTGGTCAGTTGCTGCAGCAGCCCGCCCTCGCCTGTCAGCTGCAGCCCTCGGCCTGGGCCCGGTGCACCAGCTCGTCGATCAACTGGTCGTCCACGGCCTTCGCCAACACAGCCATTACCGACTCGACGGACTTGGGATCGGGCACGCTCTCACTGGTCATCGATGCATCCTCCATGATCGGGAGTTACACCGAACGTCTTGGACGTCATCTCATTTGGCGGGTTCGGTAGGCTCTCGGCCGTGGTGGGGATCGTTGAGCGGCTGGTGCCGGATGAGTTGTGGGAGCTGTTCCGGCGTGTGGTGCCGAAGGCGCCGACGTGACCTCAGGGCGGTGGACGACGGCGCCATGGGGACCGCGAAGTCCTGGCTGCCATCGTGTTCGTAGCTACGTCAGGCTGCACGTGGCAGCAGTTGCCGACGGCGTCGTCCGGGCCGTCCGGGGCAACGGCTCATCGGCGCTTCGCCGAGTGGACGAAGGCCAGGGTGTGGGCCAAGCTCCACCGCCTGGTCCTCGACGAACTCGGCTCCCGCGGTGAGCTGGACTGGTCCCGCTGCGCGATCGACTCGGTGAACATGCGGGCCCTGAAAAGGGGGACCTGACGGGTCCGAATCCTGTGGACCGGGGCAAGTACGGCTCGAAGATTCACTTGATCACCGAGCGGACCGGTCTGCCCCTGTCTGTTGGAATCTCTGGCGCGAACCTGCACGACAGCCAGGCCCTGATCCCCCTGGTCCAGGGCATTCCGCCGATCCGTTCCCGCCGGGGCCGGCGGCGACGCGGGCCGGGAACGCTCCACGCCGACAAGGGCTACGATTACCCCCGCCTGCGGCGATGGTTACGCGGGCGCGGCATCACCCACCGCATCGCACGGAAGGGAATCGAGACCTCGCAGCGACTGGGCCGCCACCGCTGGACCATCGAGCGCACGATGGCCTGGCTCGCCGGCTGCCACCGCCTCCACCGCCGCTACGAGGGCAAAGCCGACCACTTCCTCGCCTTCACCAGCATCCCCTGCACCCTCATCTGCTACCGCCGACTCGCCAAATGAGATGGCCTCTTAGACCGTGTCCTATGTGGTGAGGCGTCGTTGATGTCGGTATGGGGCGGGGTACTTGGAGTTGGATTGTTCCGGACGGGCTGTGGGAGATCGC
>NZ_JBEXXN010000118.1:0-2927 GCF_040630445.1 Streptomyces sp. NPDC005805 | reverse complement strand
GTGGGTGTGTTGCTGCGGGAGGTGCAGGCTGCGTACGAGGGTGTGGAGTTGCCGGAGCTGCCGGTGCAGTACGCGGACTATGCGGTGTGGCAGCGCGAGTGGCTGACGGGTGAGGTCCTGGCGGAACAGCTCGACTACTGGCGCACGGCCCTGGCCGGCGCCCCCGCCGCCCTCGACCTCCCGGCCGACCTGCCGCGTCCCGCGATCCCCACCCACCGGGGCGCCCAGCTCGTCGACGCGCTGGACCCGGAGCTGGTGCACCGCCTCGGCGAACTCGCCCGCGAACGCCGGACCACGTTGTTCAACGTGCTCCAGTCCGTGCTGGCGGCGGTGCTCGCGCGTCGGGCCGGGCAGGCGGATGTGGTGATCGGTGTGCCGGTGGCGGGACGGTCACGCGTGGAGACGGAGGACCTGATCGGGTTCTTCGTGAACACCCTGCCGCTGCGGACGCGGGTGGAGAGTGACGAATCCTTCGCCGGTCTGCTGGACCGGGTGAGCCGGTCCTCCGTCGAGGCCCTGTCCCACCAGGACGTCCCCTTCGAGCGCCTGGTCCAGGAGTTCGCCCCGGAACGCGACCGCTCTCGCAACCCGCTGTTCCAGGTGATGCTCGCCTTCCAGAACGCGCCGACCGTGGCGGAGCGCCTGGGCGAGGTCGAGATGACCCGCCTCCCGATCGGGGACGGCACCGCGAAGTTCGACCTGATGCTCGTGGGTGAGGAAGCACCCGGCGGTGGCCTCGCGCTCACCCTCGAATACAGCACGGATGTGTTCGTGGAGTCCTCGGTGCGGGGCGTGCTGGACGATGTGGTGCGCGGCTGCCGGCTGGTGGCCGGTGGTGCGGGTGTGCGGGTGCGGGAGCTGACGGCGGTGTCGGAGGCGGAACGCGGGCTGCTCCTGGAGAAGTGGAACGCGACGGACCGCCCGGACGAGCTGGCGTGCCTGGTCTCCCGGGTGCGTGAGCATGCGCTCGCGTCACCGGACGCCGTTGCGGTGTCGGACGACGCGGGCGAGGTGTCGTACGCGGAGCTGGTGGGTCGGGCGAGCCGGTTGAGCGGTGCGCTGCTGGCGGCGGGTGTCGGTGCGGACGACCGGGTCGTCTACGCCGGTGGCCGTGGCGTTGACGCGGTGGTGGCCTTCCTGGGCGTGCTGGGTGCCGGCGGGGCGTACGTCCCCGTGGATGTGCGCGCACCCCGGGCCCGCCAGGCGGACATGGTGGCGTCCAGTGGAGCCCGTTGGATCGTCACGCCCGAGGACGGAGCGGATTCCGCGCGTGCGCTGGCTGACGCCTCGGGTGGTTCTCCCGAGGTGCTGGTGGTTCCGGGGGCGGGGGACGCGCTGTCGGAGCTGGTGCCGGTGCGGGCTGGGGGCGATGACCTCGCGTATGTGATCTATACGTCGGGTTCGACCGGTCAGCCCAAGGGCGCGATGGTGCACCGGTCCGGGATGAACAACCACCTGCTCGCCAAGGTGGACGATCTCGCTCTGACCGCTGCCGATGTGCTGGTGCAGAACGCGGCGCTGACCTTCGACATCTCGGTGTGGCAGATGGTGGCCGCGCTGGTGACGGGCGGCCGGACCGCCGTCTACGGCGACGAGACCGCCTCGGACGCCACCGGTTTGTTCGCCCGCACAGAGCAAGATCGCGTATCCGTCCTGGAGGTCGTTCCGTCTCTGCTGCGGGCCACGCTGGACGCCTGGGACACGGCACCCGAACTGACCCCCGAACTGCCCGACCTACGGCTGCTCGTGGTGACGGGGGAAACGCTTCCGCCGGACCTGTGTGCGCGGTGGTTCGCCCGCTTCCCCGGGATCGACATCGTCAACGCCTACGGTCCGACCGAGTGCTCCGACGACGTCACCCACGCCCACCTCACCACCGGCACCGAGACGCACAGCGCCCAGGTGCCGATCGGCCGAGCGGTCCGCAACACCCGTCTGTACGTCCTCGACGACGCGATGCTGCCGGTTCCCGTCGGCGTCCGGGGCGAGTTGTTCGTCGGCGGTGCGGGTGTCGGGCGCGGCTATCTGGACGACGCGGCCCGGACGGCGGGCGCGTTCGTGCCCGACCCCTTCGGTTCGGTGCCCGGTGCACGGCTCTACCGGACGGGTGACCTGGTGCGCTATCTCCCGGACGGGGAGCTGGAGTTCCTGGGCCGTCGTGATCACCAGGTCAAGGTCCGTGGCCAGCGGATCGAGCTGGGC
The DNA here is from genome assembly GCF_040630445.1 of Streptomyces sp. NPDC005805. Taxonomy (NCBI): domain Bacteria; kingdom Bacillati; phylum Actinomycetota; class Actinomycetes; order Kitasatosporales; family Streptomycetaceae; genus Streptomyces; species Streptomyces sp. NPDC005805. The sequence goes on along the minus strand of NZ_JBEXXN010000118.1, from coordinate 725 downwards.
GAGGTGGAGAACGCACTCCGGGGCCTGGACGGGGTGAGCGACGCGGTCGTGCTGGCCCGCCCGGACGCGGCCGGCGCCACCGCCCTGGTCGCCTACGCGGTCACCGGGGCCGACCCGGCCGTCCTGCGCGGCGCGTTGGGTCGGCTGCTGCCCGAGGCCATGGTCCCGGCCGTGATCGTGCCCCTGGACACCATGCCGCTGACCCTGAACGGCAAGGTCGACCGCGCCACCCTGCCCGACGCCGACCTCACCACCGAACGCGCCCCCTACCGCGCGCCCGTGTCCCCGGTGGAGAAGCGCCTTGCCGAGTACTTCTCGGAACTGCTCGGAGCGGAGGAACCCGGCCTGGACGACGACTTCTTCGCCCTCGGCGGGCACTCCCTCCTCGCGACCCGCCTCGCCGCACGTATCCGCTCGGACTTCGGCGTCCAGCTCCCGCTGCGCACCCTCTTCGAGAACCCGGTCCTCGGCTCCCTCGCGGAGTGCGTGGAGTCGGCGGCGGTCCCGGAGACCGTTGCCGAAGGTGCTGATGGTCCGGTGTTGCGTCGGGTGGGGCGTGACGGTGGTGGGTTGCCGTTGTCGTTTGCGCAGCAGCGGTTGTGGGTGCTGCATGAGTTGGATCCGGAGGGGTCGTCGTACAACGTGCCGGCGGCGGTGCGGTTGTCGGGTGGGCTGGATGTGGGGCGTCTGCGGTCGGCGTTGCTGGCGGTGGGAATGCGGCATGA
>NZ_JBEXXN010000117.1:0-3154 GCF_040630445.1 Streptomyces sp. NPDC005805 | reverse complement strand
GCCACCCCCGCAACTACCTGGCCTTTCTCGGCCTCGCCGCAGCCATCTGCTGCTACAAGCGCCTCGTCCGCCTCACCACATAGGACACGGTCTTAAGCGATGTCGTCCTCGTCTCGCCGTTTCACTTGGGGCGATGAGGCGTCGTTGAGGGGTAACTGTCGGGTGGTCGACGCGATTTCGGTGTTCGGGCATGGCGGAGTCCTGGCGCGGTGGTCGGGTTCTCCAGGGTTCGTCGGGTCGCGGGTGGTGGTCGGGGGCATGCCGGTCAGCTGGCTGGGCGGGGCAGGGCCGCGAGTCGGTGGAAGGCGGCGGCGAGTTCGTGTCGCCATGGCCAGGTGGCGGAGATTCGCAGGTGGAGGCGTCGGCCGCCGCGGGTGAGGCGGGCGGCGACGTGCAGGAGCCGGTGGCGGAGTTTCTTGGGCTCGGCGTCGGCCAGCTCGCCGTCCAGTAGCAGGACGCGGGTCCAGGTGAGGAGGTCGATCGCTGCGAGGCTGAGTTCGAGCCAGACGGCGTTGATGGCGAAGTGGCGGGAGGGGAAGCGGCCGAAGCCGGTGGTCTTGCCGCACCGGATGTGGTCTTCGACGGTGGCGTGTCCGCGGTGGCGGACCTCCAGGAACTGGGCGGAGCCCTGGCCGCAGTAGGGGTGTCGGTGAGGAACACCTGGTGCCGCAGGCCCTCGTCCTGGTCGAGCAGGGAGAGTTGGGCCAGCGCGAGCTGGAGGACGACCTGCAGCGCCGTCCCCGTGCCGACCGGCCGGTGCTCCTGGCGCTCGGTCAACTGCCCACCGCACGGCAGCAAGGAGATCTTCCCCCGCTGCCCGGCAGCAGCACCGCGCTGCTCCTCGACGCTTCCGCGCTCGGCGCGCTCCAGCCGGCCGACGACTCTCCCGGCATCCCTCGTCTGGTATCCCGCTCCGTTCTCGAAGGCGGCCGCGGCACCCTCGACAAAGCGGCGACCGAGGAGTTCCTGAACACGGTCGTCCAGGGAGCCGAGGCCGCCCGTGCGGGAGAACGCGTTCCCACCCGCGACGCCGTCGACGCCCTCACCGCGCAGATGACCACCGACGTCGCCGACCGCATGTCAACCTTCCTCGCCGCGCTCTGGCAGGACGGCGGATCCACACTCGCCAGCTTCCCCGCACCCCAGCGAGGCGTCGGCTACGGCCCTGATGTACCTGCTGGAATCCGAGGACATCACCGACTCCGCATTCTGGAACCGGGTCGTCCGCATGATCAGCCTCCCTATCCTGCTGCGCACCCCGGCCGCCGGCACCGGCAACCTTCAGCACCTCATGCGTGAGGCGATCCAGCTCTGGACCAGCCGCGTCTGCATGATCCTGCCCGGCGCAGCAGACGCGGACATCAGCCCGTGGCGCTGGGCGGTGAAGACCGGCCAGCTGATCCTGCAGACCCCGCGGTTCCATGTGCTCGTTGCCCAGGCCCGGCGCCAACTCCCGCCCGGGCAGGAGCACGACCTGCCCCGCCTCGACGAGGTGAGGAACAGGGCCGACCGCTTCGGCATCCCGCTGACCTCTCTTCGCATGGTCGTCACGGACCGCACGTCGGATACGGCGGCCCCGGCGACGACATCTCCCATGACGCCCAACTCGACGGCATCAGCGATGCGCTGGGACAGGCCGAGGGAGTCATCGAGGCTGATGCCCGCATCCCCTCCGGTGAGACTCTCCAGTGCCTGTTCGGCACCGGCATCGCCAGCGCCCGCGGCGCACGTACCCAGGTACCCCTGGACGCGCCCTCCCCGGAACCACGGCACGCCTGTTCTCCGATCTCTCGAGCGACGAAGCCGAGAAGATCACCCAGCTCCTCGGCGCCCAAGGTCCACCTCCCGACCAGCCATGGAGCCAGCCCAGCTTCGACGACGTGTAGGACTTCGTTGAAGTGGTGGCCCGCCTCGAGACGAGGAGGGCCATCTGGGCCGTCCCAGGTACGACGATGGCCGACTACGCGGGCTTACCTACGGCGTGTCCAGGACAGAGTCCAATCCGAGGTCCTACTGCCCGGCCCAGGGCCAGGCCCGGGTCTGTCAAACGAGCGGTGTAACTGGGGTGGTTGGGGCTGCTGACGGGCTGCGGAGAGGCGGCCGTCGAAGGCGTTCAGTGTGGTCTTCCAGCGCATGGTCCAGCGGGCCTGGCCCTTGCCGGTGGGGTCCAGCGACATGATGGCCATGTAGACGCATTTCAAGGCGGCGGTCTCGTTCGGGAAGTGGCCGCGGGCCTTGACCGCCCGCCGGGTCCTGGCGTTCAACGACTCGATGGCGTTCGTGGTGCAGACGATGCGGCGGATCTCGGTGTCGAACCGGAGGAACGGTGTGAACTTCTCCCACGCGTTCTCCCAGAGCCGGACGATCGCCGGATATTTCTTGCCCCACGCGTCGGCGAACTCCGCGAACCGCGCGAGTGCGGCTTCCTCGGTCGCCGCGGTGTAGACGGGCTTGAGAAGCTTGGCGATCTTGTCCCAGTCCTGGCGGGCGGCATAGCGGAAGGAGTTCCGCAGCAGGTGGACCACGCAGGTCTGGACGGTGGTGCGGGGCCAGACGGTCTCCACCGCGTCGGGCAGGCCCTTCAGCCCGTCGCAGACGAGCATGAGGACGTCGTTCACGCCTCGGTTCTTGATCTCGGTGAGGATGTGCATCCAGTGCTTGGCATCCTCACCGCCGTCGCCGGCCCACAGGCCCAGGATGTCGCGCCGGCCCTCGACGGTGACGGCCAGAGCCACGTAGATCGGCCGGTTCGCCACGGCACCGTCGCGGATCTTCATGTGGATCGCGTTGATGAAGATCACCGGATAGACGGGGTCCAGGGGCCGGTTCTGCCACTCGGCCATGCCGTCCATGACCTTGTCGATGATCGTGGAGGTGGTCTGGCGGGAGACTTCGGCGCCATAGACCTCGGCCAGATGAGCCTGGACCTCACCGGTCGTCAGACCCTTTGCGGACAGCGAGATCACCATCTCGTCCACGCGGACAGGCACTTCTGCCGCTTCTTGACGATCTTCGGCTCGAAGCTGCCCTCGCGGTCGCGGGGCACGGATATCTCGACCGGACCGACGTCCGTCAGCACGGTCTTGGCCCGGGTCCCGTTACGGCTGTTGCCGCCGTTCTTCCCGGCAGGGTCGTGCTTGTCATAGCCGAGGTG
>NZ_JBEXXN010000116.1:0-3270 GCF_040630445.1 Streptomyces sp. NPDC005805 | reverse complement strand
CCGAAGGACGCGGTCTCCGAGGTGAAGCGGTCACCCGTCAACTGCATGCCGTCGCCCGAGTCGCCCGCGAAGCGGATGATCACCCGGTCCAGGCGATGAACAGGTTTGGCAGACGGCGATTCGTCGGGACGATGCCTTGGAACGGGAATTTCTATGGGGGGGCTGCTCATACGCGGCAATGAGGTCGGTGAATGAGGAGGGGTATGCATGGCTCTCCTGGCCTCAGCGGCCAACGGCTGGGCGGGACTGCAAGGGTCGGCTGCGGCGCTGCATATCGGAATCTGTGGGCAGAGCGTCGGAGTGAGCCCGGTGGTGGCGGCAGCTGCTTGGCGGGCGATGCCGTCGGCGGTGAGACCAACCTCGACCAGAATCTCCTCCCGCTTGGCATGCCCGAGGAACTCCTGCGGGATTCCGAGGGTCTGCAGAGGCACGTCAACTCCAGCGTCTCGCAGAGCTTGGGCGATGGCGGTGCCGATGCCACCGACTCGGCAGTTGTCTTCAACGGTGATGACGGCGCGGTGCCGGGCAGCCAGGCTGGGCAGGACCGGGTCGACCGGCTTGACCCAGCGCGGGTCGACGACAGTGGAGGTGATGCCCTGAGCGTCGAGCAGGTCGGCTGCCTCCAAACAGTTCAGCGCCATCGTCCCTGCTGAGACGATCAGCACGTCCGCTGAGTCATCTGCGCGGCCGCGTAGCACGTCCATCCCTCCCACCCGCCCGACGGCTGAGACTGCGGGACCCACGGCACCCTTGGCGTAGCGGACGACGGTTGGAGCATCGGTGACCTCAAGGGCTTCACTCAGCTGAAGGCGCAGCTGGTCCGCGTCCCGTGGCGCAGCTATCCGCAGTCTGGGCACGACTTGAAGGATTGACATGTCCCACATTCCGTTGTGGGAGGCGCCGTCGGTGCCGGTAATTCCGGCCCGGTCAAGCACGAAGGTCACACCACACTGGTGCAGGGCGACGTCCATCAGGACTTGGTCGAAAGCACGGTTAAGGAAGGTCGCGTAAAGGGCGACAACGGGATGCAAGCCGCCGGTGGCGAGGCCGGCAGCGCAGACGACGGCGTGCTGTTCAGCGATGCCGACGTCAAAGATGCGGTCAGGGTAGGCCTTGGCGAAAGGTGCGAGACCGACCGGATGCAGCATGGCGGCAGTGACCGCTACGATGTCCTTTCGCTTGCGGCCGTGGGCGACCATCTCTTCGCCGAAAACAGTCGTCCACTCCATTCCGGGGACACTCACCGGCAGGCCGGTTTCGGGATGGATTACACCGACGGCGTGAAAGCGATCCTCATCATTTTGCAGGGCGGCCTCGTAGCCACGCCCTTTTTCGGTGATGCAGTGCACGATCACTGGCCCACCGACGCAGCGCGCTTCTCTGAACGCCGACTCCAGCGCCGCCAGGTCGTGACCATCAACGGGACCGATATACCTAACGCCGAGAGAGTCGAACATGCCCAGTGGAGCGCCGATGGGGTCGATGCCTTCCGTGGCATTGCGTGGGGAAGGGGGCGCGGCAGGAATCCGCTTGGAGCCGTTCGAGGTACGCAGAGTGGCCAGATGCCCGGCGAAGCCGCCGACGGTAGGGGAGTAGGAGCGCCCGTTGTCGTTGAGGACGATGACAACGGGCAGGTCGTTGTCATCGGTGATGTTGTTGAGTGCTTCCCAGGCCATGCCACCCGTGAGCGCGCCGTCGCCAATGACGGCGACAACCGGACGGCTTTTTCCTTTCACCCTGTTGGCCTTGGCCAGACCGTCGGCGTAGCCGAGAACAGTGGAGGCATGTGAGTTTTCGATCACATCGTGTTCCGACTCTGCACGGGACGGATAGCCGGAGAGACCGTCCTTCATCTTCAGACGCGAGAAGTCTTGGCGGCCGGTAAGTAGCTTGTGAACGTAAGCTTGGTGCCCGGTGTCGAACAGGATGTGCTCACACGGGGAGTCGAAAGCCCGGTGCAGGGCGATGGTGAGCTCAACAACCCCGAGGTTTGGACCGAGATGGCCGCCCGTCTTTGAAACTTCCTCGATCAGGAAGGAGCGAATCTCTTTAGCGAGTTCTGTGAGTTGTTCTGCGGTCAAGGGGGCGAGGTCGCGCGGGTGACGGATCTGGCCGAGCAGGGGACGTCGCGAGGTGCTGGTACGGGCTGGCAAAGAGGCACCCTCACCGGTACGCGTGTTGGGTATAGTCACGTTCTGTCACCTCTCACGCTCGACGGCGAATTTGGTAAGGGCTACGAAGTGTTCGCGCACCTCGTCGGGAATGGAGACCTCATCGAGGCTGTCCAGGACCTTCTCATGCTGGCGGCGAGCCCCCTGCTGGGTCCAGTCGCGACCGACGACGGCCTCTATGAGTTCGGCGTGCTGAGCGAGTTCTTGCTCGGTCTCATTCCCGGAGTGGGCACTGGTGATAAGTTGGGCGAGCTGCCGGGAGGCTGTGCCCCTCTCAGCAAGGGCAGCACATACAGGCAACGACTTCTTGTTTCTGCGAAGATCACTCCATCGGGTCTTACCGGTCGACTTCGGATCGCCCCAAAAACCCATCAGGTCGTCAATTGTGTGGAACACGAGCCCCAGGTGATGACCGTACCGCTCCAACGAATCTGCTGTGGCATCGTGGGCGCTGGCCAGTACGGCACCGATGGCCGTGGCACAGCCCAGCAGCGCACCGGTTTTGGCGCCCTCCATATCCAGGCAGTCTTGGACACTGATCTGGGCACGGCGTTCGAACGCGAGGTCGCGGGCCTGGCCGTCGATCAGCCTGCGGCTGGCCGTGGTGAGCCGACGCACCGCACGTGCCTGGTCACAGAGCTGGGTATCGTGAATCGATCCATTCAGGAGGACATCGGCTTCGTGTTTGCCGCCTATGGCTTGGGCGGACAGCACCGCCAGCGCGGGCCGTAGCATCTTGCCACCACCTGTGGTTGGCCTGCCACGCCGGTCGGACCATCCGAAGTGGTAGGCCGCCACCATGTCCAACGGGGAGGCCAGGTGGCTCACGGCCTTCCGCAGTTCAGGCACGCACAGGTCGCGCGAGTGCTCCATAAGCGCGGGCGCGGACATCCGAAGGCGGGAAAATGAGCTGGCAGGGTTCTGTGTCATGGCCGTCCCGCAAATACTGTTGGTGAAGAGAAAACTGGTTCGCCTGGTATAGAGCGATCCGGCTCAGTGTCGCTGTCCTTCTCCATCTGCTCGGCGATCTTCATGGCCTCGTCGATCAGGGTCTCCACGATCTTGGACTCGGGCACGGTCTTGATGACCTCGCCCTTGA
>NZ_JBEXXN010000115.1:0-3526 GCF_040630445.1 Streptomyces sp. NPDC005805 | reverse complement strand
GGGCCCGGTTCGTATACGAACCGGGCCCCACGCCTGTGTGTCCTCAGAAGCCCGGCGGCTCCGTGTAGACGCCCCACTCGTCGCGCAGGACCCCGCAGATCTCGCCCAGGGTCGCCTCGGCGCGGACCGCGTCCAGCATCGGGGCGATCATGTTGGAGCCGTCGCGCGCGGCCGTGAGCATCGCGTCCAGGGCGGCGCGGACCTTCGCGTCGTCCCGGCGGGCCTTGCGGTCGGCGAGGACGCGGACCTGCTCGCGCTCGACCTCGTGGCTGACCCGCAGGATCTCCAGGTCCCCGGTGACCGAACCGGTGGCCGTGTTGACGCCCACGACCTTCTTGTCGCCCTTCTCCAGGGACTGCTGGTAGCGGAAGGCGGACTCGGCGATCTCGCCGGTGAACCAGCCGTCCTCGATCCCGCGCAGGATGCCGGAGGTGATCGGGCCGATGGGGTGCCTGCCGTCCGGGTGGGACCGCAGGCCCCGCTCCCGGATCTGCTCGAAGATCTTCTCGGCGTCCGCCTCGATCCGGTCGGTGAGCTGCTCCACGTACCAGGAACCGCCCAGCGGGTCGGCGACGTTGGCGACGCCGGTCTCCTCCATCAGCACCTGCTGGGTGCGCAGGGCGATCTCGGCGGCCTGCTCACTGGGGAGCGCCAGGGTCTCGTCGAGGGCGTTGGTGTGCAGGGAGTTGGTGCCGCCGAGGACCGCGGACAGGGCCTCCACGGCCGTGCGGACGACGTTGTTGTAGGGCTGCTGGGCGGTGAGGGAGACACCGGCGGTCTGGGTGTGGAAGCGCAGCCACTGCGCCTTGTCCGTCTTCGCGCCGTACACCTCCTTCATCCAGCGGGCCCAGATCCGGCGCGCGGCGCGGAACTTGGCGATCTCCTCGAAGAAGTCGAGGTGCGCGTCGAAGAAGAAGGAGAGGCCGGGCGCGAAGACGTCCACGTCCAGACCGCGGGAGAGGCCCAGCTCCACGTAGCCGAAGCCGTCGGCGAGGGTGTACGCCAGCTCCTGCGCGGCCGTGGCCCCGGCCTCGCGGATGTGGTAGCCGGAGACGGAGAGCGGCTTGTACGCGGGGATGCCGGCGGCGCAGTGCTCCATCAGGTCGCCGATCAGGCGCAGATGGGGCTCGGGCTGGAAGAGCCACTCCTTCTGCGCGATGTACTCCTTGAAGATGTCCGTCTGGAGGGTGCCGTTGAGCACCCCCGGGTCCACGCCCTGGCGCTCGGCGGCGACCAGGTACATGCAGAAGGCGGGGACGGCCGGACCGGAGATGGTCATGGAGGTCGTCACATCGCCGAGGGGGATGTCCTTGAACAGGATCTCCATGTCGGCGGCCGAGTCGATGGCGACTCCGCAGTGGCCGACCTCGCCGAGGGAGCGGGGGTCGTCGGAGTCGCGGCCCATCAGGGTCGGCATGTCGAAGGCGACGGAGAGCCCGCCGCCGCCGGCCGCGAGGATCATCTTGTAGCGCTCGTTCGTCTGCTCCGCGTTCCCGAAACCGGCGAACTGGCGGATGGTCCAGGTGCGGCCCCGGTAGCCGGTCGGGTGGAGTCCCCGGGTGAACGGGTACTCGCCGGGCCAGCCGATGCGCTCGAAGCCCTCGTAGGTGTCGCCCGGGCGCGGGCCGTAGACCGGCTCCACCTCGTCCCCGGAGAGGGTGGTGAAGTCGGCGTCCCGCTTGCGGGCCTTGTCGTAACGGGCCTGCCAGCGACGGCGGCCTTCCTCGATGGCGTCAGCGTCCATGCTTCGAATTTACTAGGACGTCCTAGTAAATGTCGATGGCCGACCGCCGCGAGCCGCGCTCGCGGCGGTGTGCGCCGGGGTGGGCGGGGCCGGTGGGCCTGGTGTCCTTGCGCCCTGGTGTCCTGGCGCCCTTACGCCTCGGCCTTGACCGGGCCGCCGGGCTTGCCGTCCGTGATCAGGGCGCGGGCCTCGCGGCTGACCTTGGGCTCCACGAAGAACGACGCGAAGGGGATGCAACCGGCCGCCAGCACCCACAGCAGCTTGCCGAAGGACCACTTCGCCTTGGTGCCGAGGTCGAAGGCGAAGACCACGTAGACGATGAAGAGCACACCGTGGATCTGCGAGATCAGCATGGTGTCGCCGGTCTCGAACCCGTACTTCAGGACGATGGCGCCGGTGAACACCAGCAGCCAGACGGCGGTGAGGTAGGCCATCACCCGGTAGCGGGTCAGCACGTTCGCTTTCATGGCCCCGAGGGTATCCGGCGGCCGGGGGCGATCTTCGGGCGGGCCGGGGCTCGCGGGCGGGCGCGGGGGCGGGCGCGGGGGCCGGGTTTTCGTGGGCGCCGCTACTTCTCGTCGAAGTCCTCCGCCGCGACCCGCAGCGGCCGGAGCATCGCGAAGATCTCCGCGCACTCCTCCGCGTCGTACGCGCGCAGCCCGAAGTCCATGTCCATCAGGTCCCGGGTGGCCGCCTCGACCACCTCGCGCCCCTTTTCGGTGATCGACGCGAGGGTGCCGCGCCCGTCGTTCGGGTTCGGCCGCTTGGCGACGAAACCGGCCCTGACCAGGCGGTCCACCGTGTTGGTCACGGAGGTCGGGTGCACCATCAGCCGCTCGCCGATCTTCGACATCGGCAGCTCCCCGGCCTTGGAGAAGGTCAGCAGGACCAGCGCCTCGTACCGGGCGAAGGTCAGTCCGTACGGCTTGACGACGGCGTCCACCTCGGCGAGCAGGATCTGGTGCGCGCGCATGATCGAGGTGATGGCCGCCATCGACGGCACGGGTCCCCAGCGCTGCTGCCAGAGTTCGTCGGCGCGGGCGATGGGATCGAAGGGGAGGCTGAGCGGCTTCGGCACGGCACCGACCTTACCCACTGGTCACATCGTGGTCAGCCCCGTCTCGCCCCTCGGTCCGGGCCGCCGGGCCCCGAGGCACGGCCCCGCAGCGCCGGGCCTCCGGCACCAGCGCCGGCCCGCGCACCGTCCCCCCGAAATCGGGTGGCCGGGTGCTCGGAGCGCGTCCTATGGTCGTCCGATGCCATCGGTCAAGCAGGTCCAGATCACCTTCGACTGCGCGGACCCGGAGCGCGTCGCCCGCTTCTGGAGCGAGGTGCTGGGGTACGTCGTCCCGCCGCCGCCCGAGGGGTTCGACTCCTGGGACGCCTACCAGCACTCCCTCCCGCCCGAGGAACGGGGCGCCTGGTTCGCCTGCGCCGACCCCACGGGGGTGGGCCCGCGCTTCTTCTTCCAGCGCGTGCCGGAGGGCAAGGTCGTCAAGAACCGGGTGCACATCGACGTACGCGTCGGCACCGGGCTCGTGGGGGACGAGCGCGTCGCCGCGCTGGAGGCCGAGTGCGCGCGGCTGCTTCCGCTGGGGGCGACCCGTGTCCGGCTCCTCCTCGCCGACGAGGAGAACGAGTCGTGCCTGCTGATGCAGGACGTCGAGGGCAACGAGTTCTGCCTCGACTGAGAAAGTGTTGGGTAATTGATCAACTGCTGCTTGTAGTCGACGGTGGTGATCTTCGCGGTCTGAGAGTTCGCGAAGATCACCGTCATGTGTG
>NZ_JBEXXN010000114.1:0-3703 GCF_040630445.1 Streptomyces sp. NPDC005805 | reverse complement strand
TCAAGGGCGAGGTCATCAAGACCGTGCCCGAGTCCAAGATCGTGGAGACCCTGATCGACGAGGCCATGAAGATCGCCGAGCAGATGGAGAAGGACGGCGTCGCCTCCGGCGAACCGCAGGTCTCCGTCGCCGGCTGACCGAGCCGCGCACCGCACCGCACTCTCCGAAGGCCCCGCAGCGCCGCCCGCCGGCCGCCGCGGGGCCTTCGCCGTGCCGTGCCCCGCGCCGGAATGCGGGCGGGGTCCGGGGGCCCGGCTGCCGGTGCACGGCCCGGGGTACGGGTCCGGCCATCGGATCGGCACGGCACGGGGGTGGCAGGTACAGTGCCAGAACCAGCAAACCGTATGGTGAGGCCCCTTGTGTTGACGCAGACCACCACGCGGGTCCTCGACCCCGGCGAACTCGGCGCCGCGCTCGCCCTCCTGGAGAGCGACCCCGTGGCGAATGCTTTCGTCACCGCGCGCGTGCAGGTCGCCGGCCTGGACCCCTGGCGGCTCGGCGGCGAACTCTGGGGCTGGTACGAGCACGGCCGGCTCCGCTCCCTGTGCTACTCCGGCGCCAACCTCGTCCCCGTCTGCGCCACCCCCGACGCCATCCGCGCCTTCGCCGACCGGGCCCGCAGGACCGGCCGCCGCTGCTCCTCCATCGTCGGCCCCGCCGAGCCCACCGCCGCGCTGTGGCGGCTCCTCGAACCGAGCTGGGGCCCTGCCCGCGACGTCCGCGCCAACCAGCCGCTGATGGTCACCGAGAAGGTCCCGGACGACATCGAGCCCGACCCCTACGTCCGCCGCATCCGCAAAGACGAGATGGACCTGATCATGCCGGCGTGCGTGGCCATGTTCACCGAGGAGGTCGGCGTCTCCCCGCTGGCCGGCGACGGCGGCCTCCTGTACCAGGCCCGGGTCGCCGAACTCGTCGGCACCGGGCGGTCGTTCGCCCGCATCGAGGAGGGCAAGGTCGTCTTCAAGGCCGAGGTCGGGGCCGCGACCGCCCAGGCGTGCCAGATCCAGGGCGTCTGGGTGGCGCCCGAGTACCGCGGCCGGGGCCTCTCCGAGACCGGCATGGCCGCCGTCCTGCGCTACGCCCTCGCCGATGTCTCCCCGGTCGTCAGCCTCTATGTGAACGACTACAACACCCCCGCCCGGGCTGCCTACCGCCGCGTCGGCTTCCGCGAGGTCGGCGCGTTCATGAGCGTCCTGTTCTGAGGGCCGCGCGCCCCCGTCCGGGCGGCCAGTAGGGTGCGGCCATGGCACCAGACCCCGACGTCGCGACCGGCCCGCTCGACCTCGCGGCCCGGGTCGACGAGGCCCTCGCCGTCCAGGCGCTCGCCTTCGGGCTGAGCGAGGAGGAGATCGACATCCGCCGCTGGATCGTCCTGCGGCACCTCACCAACCCCGGCGCCCGGGCACTGGGCGCGACCACCCCCGACGGCCGCCTCGTCGGCTTCGTCTACGGGATGCCCAACGACCGCTCCCACTGGTGGTCCACCGTCGTCGAACCCCATCTGCGGGCGGACGGCGCGGACGGCTGGCTCGACGACTCCTTCGTCATCACCGAACTGCACGTCCACCCCGCCCACCAGGCCCGGGGCATCGGCCGGGAACTCATCACCGCCCTCACCGACGGCGCCGACGAACCGCGGTCCATCCTCTCCGCCGTCGACACCGAGAGCCCCGCCCGCCGCCTCTACCGCAGCCTCGGCTACCGGGACCTGGCCCGCCGGGTCGTCTTCCCCAGCGCCCCCAGCCCCTACGCCGTCATGGGCGCGCCCCTGCCGCTGCTGCGGGGCGGCCCGGGGCAGGCGCGGGGCGGGGCCGAGGTGAACTGATTTCCGCCAGCGCGCGCCGCCCGGCTAACCTCCTGGACATCACACGTTCCGAGCAGGAGTTCACCATGGCCCAGGTCCAGCGCATGTCCCGTCTGATGGTCAAGACACTGCGTGACGACCCGGCGGACGCCGAGACGCTCAGCCACAAGCTCCTCGTCCGCGCCGGTTACGTCCGCCGCAACGCCGCGGGCATCTGGACCTGGCTGCCGCTGGGCAAGCGCGTCCTGGAGAACGTCACCCGGGTCGTGCGCGAGGAGATGGACGCCATCGGCGCCCAGGAGGTGCTGCTGCCCGCCCTGCTGCCCAGGGAGCCCTACGAGGCGTCCGGCCGCTGGGACGAGTACGGCGACCTGCTCTTCCGCCTCAAGGACCGCAAGGGCGGCGACTACCTCCTCGGCCCGACCCACGAGGAGATCTTCACCCAGACCGTCAAGGACCAGTGCACGTCCTACAAGGACCTGCCGGTGATGCTCTACCAGATCCAGACGAAGTACCGCGACGAGGCCCGCCCCCGCTCGGGCATCCTGCGCGGCCGAGAGTTCCAGATGAAGGACTCGTACTCCTTCGACACCACCGACGAGGGTCTCGCCGAGTCCTACGCCCTGCACCGTGCGGCGTACGTGAAGATCTTCGAGCGCCTCGGCCTGGACCACCGCATCGTCTCCGCCGTCTCCGGCGCGATGGGCGGCTCCGCCTCCGAGGAGTTCCTCGCCCCCGCCGCCGCCGGCGAGGACACCTTCGCGGACTGCCCGAACTGCGACTACGCCGCCAACACCGAGGCGGTCACCCTCGCCCTCACCCCGGTCGACGGCTCGGCGCACGGCCCCGTCGAGGAGCTGGACACCCCCGACACCCCCACCATCGAGACCCTCGCCGAGCACCTGGGCGTCCCCGCCTCGGCCACCCTGAAGAACCTGCTGGTCAAGGTGGACGGCGAGATCGTGGCGGTCGGCGTGCCCGGCCACCGGGAGGTCGACCTCGGCAAGCTCGGCGAGCACCTGGCGCCCGCCACCGTGGAGCTGGTCACCGCCGAGGACTTCATCGGCCGCCCGGACCTGGTACGCGGCTACGTCGGCCCCCAGGGCCTGGAGAAGGTCCGCTACCTCGCCGACCCGCGCGTCGCCCCCGGCACCGCCTGGATCACCGGCGCCAACAAGGAGGGCAAGCACGCGCGGAACGTCGTCGCGGGCCGTGACTTCGAGGTGGACGAGTACCTGGACGTCGTGGTGGTCGAGGACGGCGACCCCTGCCCCAAGTGCGGCACCGGCCTGAAGCTGGACCGCGCCATCGAGATCGGCCACATCTTCCAGCTGGGCCGCAAGTACGCCGACGCCTTCCAGCTCGACGTCCTCGGCCAGAACGGCAAGCCCGTCCGCGTCACCATGGGCTCCTACGGCATCGGCGTCTCCCGCGCGGTCGCCGCCCTCGCCGAGCAGCACGCCGACGAGCAGGGCCTGTGCTGGCCCGCCGAGGTCGCCCCCGCCGATGTGCACGTGGTCGCCGCGGGCAAGGCGGCGCAGACCGAACTGGCCCTCGACGTGGCCGAGCAGCTCGGCGCGGCCGGGCTGCGGGTCCTCGTCGACGACCGGGCCGGTGTCTCGCCGGGCGTGAAGTTCACCGACGCGGAGCTGATCGGCGTCCCCAAGATCCTCGTCGCGGGCCGCCGCACCGCCGAGGGCGTCGTCGAACTCAAGGACCGCCGCACGGGCGAGCGCGAGGAACTCCCGGTCGCGGAGGCGGTCGCACGCCTTTCGCGCTGACGCGCGGGTTTCCGGCCCCTGGGGCCGTTCCCCACCACGGGCACCGTACCGAGGCCCGCGACGGTGCCGCCCCCCACCGGACCGGGCCCCCTGGTCCGGAACACGCCCCCGCCGG
>NZ_JBEXXN010000113.1:0-3838 GCF_040630445.1 Streptomyces sp. NPDC005805 | reverse complement strand
GCCGCCTGACACCCGTCGAATACGAGACCGTCATGACCACACCGGACCTCCAGGCCGCGTGACCAAACCTGTCACCCGAACCTGCACCAGACCCCACCGACTACGTTGCGGTCGCGGTAGATGGCCTTGTCGAATGCGGGTGGCCGGCCGCCGAGGGTCCCGCGCCGTCGGCGGTTGGCCGCCTGGTCGCGGCGCTCGGGGATCGTGGCGACGATGCTCCGACGCCGCAGTAGGTGGCGGATCGCCCTGCTGGAGTACGCCTTGTCGCCCAGCACGCGTTCGGGTGTGGTGCGCGGGCGGCCTCCTGCGGCGCGCGGGACGCGGATTCCGGCGAGGACCTGGCCGGAGGCGGTGGCGTCGTTGACGTTGCCGGGCGTGAGCACGATCGACAGAGGAAGGCCCCGGCCGTCGACGGCGAGGTGGACTTTGGTGGTCAGCCCTCCCCGGGAGCGGCCGAGGGCCTGGCGCGCCTGCGCGCGGCCCGGAGCTTCCGGTTCGTCCCCGTCCGTGTCCCCTTTTTGCGGGCGCCGGCGGCGTGCTGGTGGGCCCGGTTGATGGTGGAGTCGATCGAGACGCTCCAATCCACTCGGCCCACCGCGTCGTCGCGGACCTGGACATGCTCCAGCAGCTTCGCCCAGGTCCCATCGCACTCCCAGCGGGCGAACCGCTCGTAGACGGTCTGCCACGGCCCGTACCGGTCGGGGAGGTCACGCCACGGGGCCCCGGTCCGCAGTCGCCATAGAACCCCGTTGACCACCTGGCGGTGGTCACGCCACGGACGGCCACGCCCGTCCACCTGCGGCAACAGCGGTTCTATCCGCTCCCACGCCGCATCCGTCAGCTCACCTCGACCCGTCACAAGATCAATTATCGACCGACCTCAGTCGCCTATGAACCACAGGTAGCTGCCCGGCGTTGCCGCACACGCTTCCAGGAGCACACCCAGGTCGAGGAGGGCCGCCCGCTGCCCCTCGTCTGAGCAGTTGCGCACCAGGACAGCAACCTCCTGACGAGCGACTTCGGCCTCCTGCTCGTTGAACATGGTGTCCCCGTACGGGTCAACCCAGCCCAATTTGCCGGGCCCGTGGCGGTCGAGCGCACTCAGCGCACGCGCCAGCGCGTCGCCGTGTGCGTAGGACCCACGAAGCAACGTTGTCCGAGACGGACCCTTGCGAGGCCTCCCGGAGTGCAGTTCAAGCTCGATGCCCATCGACCCTCCAATGATCTCTGCCTCACAGCTTCGCAGAGATCATTTTTCCGACAGGCTCTAGTGACCTGAGTCAGAGATTCGGTGGCAGTAGGCGGCGACCTTGTCGAGGATCTCGTCGGCGGTCTTCGTCCAGACGAAGGGCCGTGGCTGCTTGTTCCAGTCGGTGAGCCAGGCCCGGATGTCGCGTTCGAGGGCCTGGACGGAACGGTGGACTCCGCGCTTGAGCTTCTTCTGCGTGAGCTCGGCGAACCATCGCTCCACCAGGTTCAGCCACGACGCACTGGTCGGGGTGAAGTGCAGGTGGAACCGCGGATGGGCCAGCAGCCACTTCTTGATGTCCGGGGTCTTGTGGGTCGCATAGTTGTCGAGGATCAGGTGCACCTCGAGACCCGCGGGAACCGCCTTGTCCACCTTGGCCAGGAACGTCTTGAACTCAGCGGCCCGGTGGCGGCGGTGGAGGGACCCGATCACCTTGCCGGTCGCGACCTCGAGGGCGGCGAAGAGGGTGGTGGTGCCGGCGCGGACGTAGTCGTGGCTGCGGTGTTCGGGCACTCCGGGCATCATCGGCAGGACCGGCTGGGACCGGTCGAGGGCCTGGATCTGTGACTTCTCGTCCACGCAGAGGACCAGGGCCTTCTCCGGTGGGTCGAGGTAGAGGCCGACCACATCGCGGACCTTGTCGATGAACAGCGGGTCCGTGGACAGCTTGAAGGTCTGCGACCGGTGCGGTGCCAGTGCGAACGCCCGCCAGATCCTCGAGACCGTCGACTGCGACATTCCCATGGCCGCGGCCATCGACCTGGTCGACCAGTGGGTCGCGTTCTTCGGCGTCTCTTCCAGGGTTTTGACAATGACCCGTTCGACGTCGGCATCGGTGATCTTCCGCGGGACGCCAGGCCGCGGGTCATCACACAAGCCGTCCAGACCCCGTTCGATGAAGCGGCGCCGCCAGGTGCGGACCGTGTCTGGCGCGATCCGCAGCCGACGGGACACCTCCATGATCGAGTGACCCTCAGCGCACTCCAGCACGATCCGCGACCGCTGAGCCAGGGCCTGCGCCGTCGTCCGGCGGCGCAACCAGCCCTCCAGCACCGACCGCTGGGCATCAGTGACGGACAACGGCGGAATCCTCGGACCAGGACGACTCATACCCGACTAACGATGAATCTCTGACTCAGGTCACTAGGACAACGGGCTCATGGAGTCCCAGATCGGGCCTCTACAAAGCGGAGCTGATCAAGCCCCGTCGGCCCTGGCACGGCCTCGCCGACGTGGAACTCGGCACCGCGGAATGGGTCGACTGGTTCAATATCCAACGGCTCCACAGCGCGATCGGAGACATCCCGCCCCACGGATACGAGACCAACTACTACGCTCAGCACCAGCCCCAACCGGCGGCTGGAGCCAACGCATAGAGCCTCCACCGATCCCGGAGCGGTTCAGTCCAGTCGCCCTACACATGGTCGGGTATGCCGCCCCACCCTCATGACCTTGAACCCGATGCCCGATTTCTTCATGTTTGGGCATTGATTGCTCAGGGTTTATGTGCTCCATGGGCGTGTGATGGAAGCAGCAGACAAAGACGTAGGCTCCCGGCCCCACTGGACAGGCAGTGATACCGATGACGACCACCATCTCCTCCCCCGCCAGCCCGCAGACCCCCGTGCCGCAGGCCATCGGGACCGGTGAGCGCGTCTTCACTCTGCCCCTGCAGCACAACCTGCTGGCCCCAGCCACCGCCCGCCACGCCGCCCAGCCGGCCCTGAAAGCCTGGGGGCTGGACGAGGAGCAGGTCTACGACGTGCTGCTGGTCATCTCCGAACTGGTCACCAACGCCGTCACCCACGCCTTGCCGCCCGTCATCCTCCACCTGCACACCACCGTGGACGGCACCGGACAGGTGCAGGTCCACGTCAGCGACGGCGGACCCCAGCCCGCCACCGGCTGGGCCGCCCTGCGACCCGAAGGCGAGCACGGACGAGGCGGGAACATCATCACCACCCTCGCCGACCAGGCCGGCACCGGCTGCGACGCCGACGGATTGATCGACCACTGGGCCACCCTCGACGCCGCGTAACACACCTAATCTGCAATCCTGGACACCCCCCACTGCCCCGGGACCACCCGGACTGCCGGAAATGCGGGAAACAAGGCCAGACCCTACGGGGAAGCGGAGGCGGCCATGCGAGCAGAAGACCTGCTCCAGACCCACACCTTCTGGCACCGCGACACCGTCGACCTTCACCTGAACGGAGAACTCGACCTCGCCACCGCCCCCCTCTTCGAGCAAGCCACCACCGCCGCCCTCAACACCCACCCCCGCCACCTCCGCCTGGACCTGACCGAACTCACCTTCTGCGACCAAACAGGTCTACGCGCATTGCACCGGCTCGCACGCCAGGCCCACGCCGCCCACGTAACCCTGCACCTCACCGGTACCCACCCCCGCATGCACCGCACCCTCACCCAACAGCACACACCCCATCCCCGCACCCCGCCCACCCAACACTTCTACCGAGGTTGAAGGGACTGCAAAACGATCGGTGTAACTCCTGATCAAGGAGGATGCATCGATGACCAGCAACAACGTGACCGAGGCCGAGTCCGTCAACTCCGCTGAGCCGCAGC
>NZ_JBEXXN010000112.1:0-3947 GCF_040630445.1 Streptomyces sp. NPDC005805 | reverse complement strand
CGAGCGCCGGGGACCACATCGTCTCCAGCGCCTCCATCTACGGCGGCACCTACACGGGCGCGTCAGGCGGTGACGCCCTCGCGTGCGGCGGCGCGGTCGCGGGCGGCCAGGACGGCCTCGGACTCCTTCGGCGTGCCCAGGCCCGCCACCTTCATGGCGCCGCCGGCGATCGCGCCGAGGGCGATCACGGCGCAGCCGGCCCAGAAGCCCACCGGGCTGTCCGCGACCATGAAGACGCCCGCGACGCAGAAACCGATGAACGAGATGATGACGCCCGTCCATGCGGCCGGGGTGTGTCCGTGTCCGTGGCTGCCCGCCATGAGTGTGCTCCTCGTCTGAATGTGCGCTGTCGTGAGCCGCCGCTCGTGCTGAGCCGGTCGTGCTGCGGGCCCGGGGGCCCTTCCGTCATTGTCCCGCACCCGGTCGGGCGCGGTGACCGGGGGTGGGTCAGGACTCGCGGGTCGGGTCCTCTCCCCGGTCCAGGGCCTTCCACAGGTCCTCGGGCCGGTCCGGGTCGACCACGGGCGGGGCGGTGCGCCGGCGGGGCGTACCGTCGCGCTCGTAGCGGCCGGACATCGTGGGCCAGGAGGCCCCGTACCGCAGAGCAAGCACACCGGCCAGCAGGATCAGCAGTCCGCCCGCGGCCGTGACGTACGGCCAGACCGTGTGCGTCAGCGCGTCCACCGTGGCGGCCGCGTCGCCCGTGGTGCGCCCGGCCTTCTCGTCGAGGGCGGCGCGGTCGGAGACGCCCAGCAGGGCCGCGGTCACCGCGCCGGCGCCGCTCAGGGCGAGCAGCCCGGAGACGATCAGCCGGCTTCGGCGGCGGACGGCGAAGACGGCCACCAGCGCGGCCAGGCCGACGATCGCGAGGGCGGTCGGGACGCCGGTGACGTCGCCGCCCTTCGCCTCCAGGGCGACGGTCCCGCCGCCGACGGACGCGGTGCCCTCGGCCCAGATCCGCCCGGCGGCGAGGAGGACGACGGTGGCGCCCGCCGCGCCGAGCAGCAGGGCCGCGGCGAGGCTGCGGCGGCCACGCCGGGCGGTCGGCTCCGCCGGGGCGGCGGCGCGGGGCTGGGGTACGGGTACGGCACTCACGCGTCCACTATCCCTTACCGCCCGTTCGCCCGGTCGGCGGGCCGGGTGTCAGCCGGCCGGGGGCGTGGACGCGAGCCGGTTCGCGGTGTGCACGGCGCGCAGCACGGCGGCCGCCTTGTTCCGGCACTCGGTGTCCTCCGCGACCGGGTCGGAGTCGGCGACGACACCCGCCCCGGCCTGGACGTACGCCGTGCCGTCGCGGAGGACGGCGGTGCGGATGGCGATGGCGGTGTCGGAGTCCCCGGCGAAGTCCAGATAGCCGACCGCGCCGCCGTACAGGCCGCGCCGGGAGGGCTCCAGCTCGTCGATGATCTGCATGGCGCGCGGCTTGGGCGCGCCGGAGAGCGTCCCGGCGGGGAAGCAGGCGGTGAGCACGTCGAAGGCGGTCCGGCCCTCGGCGACCCGGCCGGTTACGGTGGAGACGATGTGCATCACGTGGGAGTAGCGCTCGATCGACATGAAGTCGACCACCTCGACGGTGCCGGGCGCGCAGACCCGGCCCAGGTCGTTGCGTCCGAGGTCGACGAGCATCAGGTGCTCGGCGCGCTCCTTGGGGTCGGCGAGGAGTTCCTCGGCGAGGTCGTGGTCCTCCTGCGGGGTCGCGCCGCGATGGCGGGTGCCGGCGATCGGGTGGACCATGGCGTGCCCGTCCTCGACCTTGACCAGGGCCTCGGGGCTGGAGCCGACCACGTCGAAGCCGTCGAAGCGGAGCAGGTACATGTACGGCGAGGGGTTGGTGGCCCGCAGCACCCGGTACACGTCCAGGGCGCTCGCCGTGCAGGGGGTCTCGAACCGCTGGGAGGGCACCACCTGGAACGCCTCGCCGGCCCGAATGCGCTCCTTGATGTCCTCGACGGCGTCCTGGTAGTCGGCCCCGCCCCACAGCGCGGTGAACTCGGGCAGCTCGGAGGGCGGCAGCGCGGACGGGACGGAGACCAGCGGCCGGGCGAGGTCGGCCTCCATGGCGTCGAGGCGGGCGACGGCGCCGGCGTACGCCTCGTCGACACCGGTGTCCGTGTCGTTGTGGTTGATCGCGTTGGCGATCAGCAGGACGCTGCCGTCCCAGTGGTCGAGGACCGCGAGGTCGGAGGTGAGGAGCATGGTCAGCTCGGGGAGCTTCAGGTCGTCGCGCTCACCGGGGCCGATCCGCTCCAGGCGGCGCACGATGTCGTAGCCGAGGTAGCCGACCATGCCGCCGGTGAAGAGGGGCATGGTCACGGCGGCGTCGTGGGTGTGCGGGGTGTGCAGGGTCTCGACGGTCGCGCGCAGGGCGTGCAGCGGGTCGCCCCCGGTGGGGACGCCCACGGGCGGGGTGCCGAGCCAGTGCGCCTCGCCGTCCCGGACGGTGAGGGTCGCGTCGGAGCGGACGCCGATGAAGGAGTAGCGGGACCAGGAGCGGCCCTGCTCGGCGGACTCCAGCAGGAAGGTGCCGGGGCGTTCGGCGGCCAGCTTGCGGTAGAGCCCCACGGGCGTGTCGCCGTCGGCGAGCAGGCGGCGGACGACGGGGATGACACGGCGGTCGACGGCCAGCTTGCGGAACGTGTCGAGATCCATGGCGGCCGACCCTACTGGGCGGTGCGGTCGGACCGCGCGCCGGTGCCCGGGGCCTCGGCGGTGCCGGCGGTGCCGGCGGCGTCGGCATCGAGGAGGACGTCCGCGTCGAAGCAGGTGCGGTCGCCCGTGTGGCAGGCGGCACCGATCTGGTCGACCTTGACGAGGACGGTGTCCGCGTCGCAGTCGAGGGCCACCGACTTCACCCACTGGACGTGCCCGGAGGTGTCGCCCTTGACCCAGTACTCCCGGCGGCTGCGGGACCAGTAGGTGGCGCGGCCGGTGGTCAGGGTGCGGTGCAGGGCCTCGTCGTCCATCCACCCGAGCATGAGCACCTCCCCGGTGTCGTACTGCTGGGCGACGGCGGGCACCAGTCCGTCGGCGCCGCGCTTGAGGCGGGCCGCGACGGCCGGGTCGAGGGCACTGGCGGGGACACTGCTGGTCATGGGGACATTGTGCCGTGCCGGGCGGGGTGGATGTGCGGACCGTCCACGGGACGGGACCGCCGGGTGACCGGGGACCGGCCGGGGTGTCGTCCACTGGGCGGGCGCCCCGGGACCGCCGTACGCTGGCGGGCATGTCGACCCATGCCAAGCGTGAACGACTTCTGCTCGCCGATCTGTTGGAGGCGGCGGGCCCGGACGCCGCCACCCTGTGCGAGGGCTGGCGGACCCTCGACCTCGCCGCCCATGTGGTCGTACGGGAGCGCCGCCCCGACGCGACGGGCGGGGCCCTGCTCCAGGCGCTGAAGGACCGGGCGGAGCGGATCCAGGCGGAGTTCACCGCCCTCCCCTACGACGAGCTGCTGCGGATGATCCGCACGGGCCCGTCCCGGATGTCGCCGTTCGCGCTCAAGCAGGTGGACGAGGCGGCCAACACCGTGGAGTTCTTCGTGCACGCGGAGGACGTGCGCCGCGCCCAGCCCGACTGGACGCCCCGTGACCTGGACCCGGTCTTCGAGAACGTGCTCTGGTCGCGGCTGGAGAAGGGCGCGCGGCTGCTCGGCCGGAAGGCGCCGGTGGGGCTGGTGCTGCGCCGCCCGGACGGGCAGACGGCGGTCGCGCACCGCGGCACACCGGTGGTGACGGTGACCGGGGACCCAGGCGAGCTGACCCTGTTCCTCTTCGGGCGGCAGGAGGCGGCGCGGGTGGACCTGGAGGGCGAGAAGGCGGCCGTGGAGCGCGTCCGGACGGCCCGGCTCGGCGTCTGAGAAAGTGTTGGGTAATTGATCAACTGCTGCTTGTAGTCGACGGTGGTGATCTTCGCGGTCTGAGAGTTCGCGAAGATCACCGTCATGTGTG
>NZ_JBEXXN010000111.1:1894-4731 GCF_040630445.1 Streptomyces sp. NPDC005805 | reverse complement strand
ACACAGTGGACGCGAGCAACTGAGGACAAGCCCTCGGCCTATTAGTACCGGTCAACTCCACACGTTACCGTGCTTCCATATCCGGCCTATCAACCCAGTCGTCTACTGGGAGCCTTACCCCATCAAGTGGGTGGGAGTCCTCATCTCGAAGCAGGCTTCCCGCTTAGATGCTTTCAGCGGTTATCCCTCCCGAACGTAGCCAACCAGCCATGCCCTTGGCAGAACAACTGGCACACCAGAGGTTCGTCCGTCCCGGTCCTCTCGTACTAGGGACAGCCCTTCTCAAGACTCCTACGCGCACAGCGGATAGGGACCGAACTGTCTCACGACGTTCTAAACCCAGCTCGCGTACCGCTTTAATGGGCGAACAGCCCAACCCTTGGGACCGACTCCAGCCCCAGGATGCGACGAGCCGACATCGAGGTGCCAAACCATCCCGTCGATATGGACTCTTGGGGAAGATCAGCCTGTTATCCCCGGGGTACCTTTTATCCGTTGAGCGACGGCGCTTCCACAAGCCACCGCCGGATCACTAGTCCCGACTTTCGTCCCTGCTCGACCCGTCGGTCTCACAGTCAAGCTCCCTTGTGCACTTACACTCAACACCTGATTGCCAACCAGGCTGAGGGAACCTTTGGGCGCCTCCGTTACCCTTTAGGAGGCAACCGCCCCAGTTAAACTACCCATCAGACACTGTCCCTGATCCGGATCACGGACCCAGGTTAGACATCCAGCACGACCAGAGTGGTATTTCAACGACGACTCCACAACCACTGGCGTGGCCGCTTCACAGTCTCCCACCTATCCTACACAAGCCGAACCGAACACCAATATCAAACTGTAGTAAAGGTCCCGGGGTCTTTCCGTCCTGCTGCGCGAAACGAGCATCTTTACTCGTAGTGCAATTTCACCGGGCCTATGGTTGAGACAGTCGAGAAGTCGTTACGCCATTCGTGCAGGTCGGAACTTACCCGACAAGGAATTTCGCTACCTTAGGATGGTTATAGTTACCACCGCCGTTTACTGGCGCTTAAGTTCTCAGCTTCGCCCCGTCGAAACAGAGCTAACCGGTCCCCTTAACGTTCCAGCACCGGGCAGGCGTCAGTCCGTATACATCGCCTTACGGCTTCGCACGGACCTGTGTTTTTAGTAAACAGTCGCTTCTCGCTGGTCTCTGCGGCCACACCCAGCTCACACTGCAAAAGTGATCACCGGACATGGCCCCCCTTCTCCCGAAGTTACGGGGGCATTTTGCCGAGTTCCTTAACCATAGTTCACCCGAACGCCTCGGTATTCTCTACCTGACCACCTGAGTCGGTTTAGGGTACGGGCCGCCATGAAACTCGCTAGAGGCTTTTCTCGACAGCATAGGATCATCCACTTCACCACAATCGGCTCGGCATCAGGTCTCAGCCTCAATGTGTGACGGATTTGCCTATCACACGGCCTACACCCTTACCCCGGGACAACCACCGCCCGGGCTGGACTACCTTCCTGCGTCACCCCATCACTTACCTACTACCACCTCGGGTCAGCGGCTCCACCACTCCCCATCACTCCGAAGAGATCAAGGGCGGCTTCACGGCCTTAGCATTAATGGATTCGATATTGGGCGCTTCAAAGCGGGTACCGGAATATCAACCGGTTGTCCATCGACTACGCCTGTCGGCCTCGCCTTAGGTCCCGACTTACCCTGGGCAGATCAGCTTGACCCAGGAACCCTTAGTCAATCGGCGCACACGTTTCCCACGTGTGTATCGCTACTCATGCCTGCATTCTCACTCGTGAACCGTCCACAACTCGCTTCCGCGGCTGCTTCACCCGGCACACGACGCTCCCCTACCCATCACGATCCCCGTTGGGGGTACATATCGCAATGACACGACTTCGGCGGTACGCTTGAGCCCCGCTACATTGTCGGCGCGGAATCACTTGACCAGTGAGCTATTACGCACTCTTTCAAGGGTGGCTGCTTCTAAGCCAACCTCCTGGTTGTCTCTGCGACTCCACATCCTTTCCCACTTAGCGTACGCTTAGGGGCCTTAGTCGATGCTCTGGGCTGTTTCCCTCTCGACCATGGAGCTTATCCCCCACAGTCTCACTGCCGCGCTCTCACTTACCGGCATTCGGAGTTTGGCTAAGGTCAGTAACCCGGTAGGGCCCATCGCCTATCCAGTGCTCTACCTCCGGCAAGAAACACACGACGCTGCACCTAAATGCATTTCGGGGAGAACCAGCTATCACGGAGTTTGATTGGCCTTTCACCCCTAACCACAGGTCATCCCCCAGGTTTTCAACCCTGGTGGGTTCGGTCCTCCACGAAGTCTTACCTCCGCTTCAACCTGCCCATGGCTAGATCACTCCGCTTCGGGTCTTGAGCGCGCTACTCGATCGCCCTGTTCGGACTCGCTTTCGCTACGGCTTCCCCACACGGGTTAACCTCGCAACACACCGCAAACTCGCAGGCTCATTCTTCAAAAGGCACGCAGTCACGACACAAGGACAAGTCCTTGTGCGACGCTCCCACGGCTTGTAGGCACACGGTTTCAGGTACTATTTCACTCCGCTCCCGCGGTACTTTTCACCATTCCCTCACGGTACTATCCGCTATCGGTCACCAGGGAATATTTAGGCTTAGCGGGTGGTCCCGCCAGATTCACACGGGATTTCTCGGGCCCCGTGCTACTTGGGTGTCTCTCAAACAAGCCGCATGAATTTCAGCTACGGGGGTCTTACCCTCTACGCCGGACCTTTCGCATGTCCTTCGCCTACCCATACGGTTTCTGACTCGTCTCATTGCCGGCAGACAACAAAAGAGAGATCCCACAACCCCCACG
>NZ_JBEXXN010000110.1:0-4758 GCF_040630445.1 Streptomyces sp. NPDC005805 | reverse complement strand
GGCCCGCGGAGCCGATGGGCTCCGCGGGCCGCTTCGTGCCCGTGCCGGACGGGGGGCGGGCGCGTACGGGTGCGGCCGCCGCCCCTTCCGGGGGCCGCCGACGGTCAGTCGAGCGCGGCCAGCGCCTCGTACAGGACCCGCCCTTCCGGAGCCCGTCTGCGCAGCAGCATCCCGGCCACCTTGTGAAGCTCTCGCCAGGCGTGGGGGCGTCCCACGTCGGCCGCGTCCGGCAGCGCGGCCAGGGCGGTTGCCAGGGAGGCTTCCGTCTCGCCAGAACCCGCGTAGGCGTGGGCCAGACAGGACCCGTACCAGGCGCGGTCCCGGCGGAAGGCCGGGGCGAATCCGTCGAGGCCCACGATGAGGTGGTCCGCCGCACCGGCCCAGTTGCGCAGATGCAGATCGGCCATGCCGCGCTGCGCGGCGAACCAGCTCTCGCCGTAGAAGTACAGCCACGGCGGTGCGTCGGCGGCGTCCGCGATGATCCGTTGTGCCTCGTCCAGCTTCCGGTACGCCTCGCCGGGCTCTTCCGCGAGTGCGTGGCCGCGTCCGGCCATCTGCACCGCCATGGCGCGGGTCGCCTCGCTGACTCCCGTGGTCGACGCCGCCGACTCGGCGAGCCTGACACACCGCCGTCCATTGCCGTTCGACCACGCGAGGTGGGCTTTCATGCTCATCGTGGTGGCCGCCATGTCGCCGTGGCCGGATTCCAGGGCCCAGTCGTAGGAGCGGTCGAACCACCCGAGTGCCACCGGGGCGTTGTCCTGGTCCTGTGCCATCCAAGCGAGGAACTGGGCGTACTCGGCCAGCAGCCGCACCACGCGGTCCGCGAGCGGCCCACGGGCCTGGTCGTACAGGGCCGCGACCTCCTCGAACTGGGCCCTCACCAGAGGCGCGACGGTGCGGGAGCCCACGGTGTCCTCCGCCCGGCGGTGCGCCGCCAGTAAGGCGTCCATCGTGTCGAGCGAGGCTGCGTCCAGACGCAGACCACCCCTCTTCACACCGACGAGCCGCTCCGTGTCCGCCTCGGAAACCACGTCGGGCAACACGAGGGAAGGCAGCGGCAGTTCCCCGTCACCGCCCACCAGGAGTTCCGGCGGTACCCCCAGACCGCCGACGATCCGCTGGCGCACCTCGACCGATGTGACCGAGCGGCGACGGTTCTCGATCGCGGACACATCCGGCTGAGCCAGACCGATCAGCGCTCCCAGCCTGCTCTGGCTGCTGCCGGTCAGCGTCCGCCACGTCCTCAGCAGCGTCGGCCAGTCCTCGGCCGTCGCCGCGGCCCGCAGGTGGGGGTGTGCCCATACGCCTGGATTCGGCTCCATCCCCGAAATATAGGACGGCCCTATAGGACGCGGCAGTGGATCGCCCTGCCGTCGCCCGACAAGGTGGTCACCGCCGAGCCCGCAGCGAAACGCGCCGGCACCGGGCCCGAGCACGCCCAACACACCTACGGAGGAACACCGATGATCGAGAACCGCACCGAGGAGAGTGCCGCACAGGTCGACCAGGAGGCGGTGGCTGTCGACCTCGGCGACGTCGCCCGGCTGACCGAAGGCCAGGGCGGAGGCAGTAGCGATGACAAGCGCCGCGCGTACAACAGCTGACCCTCTCTGTTGAGAGGGGCGCGGTCCCGGCCGTCGACCGGGGCCGCGCCCCTGTTTCCGGACCTTGGAGGAATCCATGCCTCTCGGCGGATTCAGCACGGCTCGCACGGACTTGCCCCACCCGCTCGGCTCCGGCATCGTCACTCGTTCCCCGGCGACGTGGCGGTTCGGCGGTGCGCCTCCCGTGCGCAGCGCGGAGGGCCACCGCCGCCGTGTCTCCGTCGTCGGTTTGTGCGGTGCCACCGACGAGCAGATCCAGGACCTCGTTGCCGGAGGGGTGCCGGACTGTGTGACCTGGCAGTGGCCGGGCACCTACGCCGTCCTGGAAGAGCACGACGAGCACTTGGTGATCCACACCGATCCCGCCGCCGCGATGCCCTTGTACGCCGTCGCCTGGAATGGGACATGGGCCTGGTCGACGTCCCCTCGGATGCTGGGGTCCCTGACCGGAGCCGGTGTCGACACCGAGCGCCTGGCGTGTGCGGTCCTTGCGCCCGCGCTGCCCGTCCTGGCCGGCGGGCGGTCGTTCTTCACCGGCGTGAGACAGCTCCAGCCCGGGAGCCGTGTGGAACTCCCCGCCGACGGCCGCGCCTTGCGGGTCACCACGACGTGGTGGCCCGCCCCACTCGTCGGGCCGGCGCCCCACGCGCGCCTGCGGACGGTACTGACCGCCGCTGTACAACTCCGGGTACACGCCGATCCGGCCCTCTCCAGTGACCTCTCCGGCGGCCTGGACTCCACGACGCTCGCGATCGTCGCCTCTCGCTCCGTGCCCGCTCCGCTCAATGCCGTCACGATCCACCCCGGCGGGGTCCTCGACGGGGCCGACCTCCGATACGCCCGACTCGCCGTCGGCGCTTCCGCCGGCCGTATCCGCCACCATCTGCTGCCCCTCGGCACGGACCACCGCCCCTACACGCGGCTCACCGAGGTGCCGGCGACGGACGAGCCCGCCCCCTCGACGCTCACTCACACCCGGCTCCTGGCCCAATTCCGTTGGATGCACCGCGAACTCGGCAGCCGCTCCCATCTGACCGGCGACGGCGGAGACAGCGTTCTCTTCCTGCCCCCGGCTCATCTCGCGGACCTCGTCCGTCACCGCCGCTACGGTCGCGTGCTCCGGGAGACACTGGGCTGGGCCCGGCTGCGCCGCGTATCCCCGGCCCCGCTGCTGCGGGCCGCTGCCCGTATGAGCGACACGACCCGTCGCCGGGCCCTGGCCGCTCTCGTCTCCGAGCCGGAGCGGGGTACGCCGAGGCCGGAGAACGCCGGGCATGTCGGCTGGTTCCCCGCCTCGACGGTGCCCGCTTGGGCCACCCGCGACGCAGCGGAGCTGGTCCGTGCGGCGGCCTCGGGACGTGGCGCCGACCTGGACCCCCTCACCGGTCTGGACGCTTCCGTCCGCAGCCTTGTCGATGAGATCCGGGAGGTGGCGCGTACCGCGGTCGCAGACGTCGAGTTGGCCGCCGGCTGTGGAATCGACCTCCACAACCCCTTTCTCGACGCCGCTGTTGTGGACACGGTGCTCAGAACCCCACTTGACGCAAGACCCCCGCTGTACGCCTACAAACCGATGCTGACGAAGGCGTTCGCCGACCTCCTGCCCCCTGCCCTGGCATCCCGCACGACCAAGGGATCGTTCGAGGCCGACCACTACAGCGGAATGCGAGAGGCACTGCCCGAGCTGCTCGGCATGGCCGATGGACGGCTGGCCGCCATGGGCTTGATCGACGCGGACCGGTTCCGGGACCGTCTCCGTCAAGCCGCCGCGGGGGTACCGATGCCACTCGCGACGACCGAGCAGGCGTTGACCGTCGAAGCGTGGCTGCGTTCCGTCGGTAGCGCCCCCGAACCCGTATGGGTGACCCCGGTCAACGGAAGGGCGGTGTGATGCGCCGGACCGTCGACTTCGGACACCTCCGGGTCGTCATCGACTACGACAGCGGTCGTGTGCGTTGCCTGCTCCCTCTGGTCCCGGGACCGAGCACGGCTCCAGGGGCGAGCTGGGGGAGTGCCGAGCATGCCGCAGGTCTCACCGCCTCGCGGGGGAGGTGGAACCCGGCCGCTGCCGCTGCCTTGGCCACCGTCCTGGCCGTCAGACACGCCGGACACGGGCCACGGCGATGCGGCGCGTCATCGGCCTTCTGGGTACCGCCGCGTCCACGACGTCCGAGGCCGCGACGCCGTCACAGGCGGCAGCAGCGGTCCACGCCGTGCGGCGCGCGGCATGGTTCTCCCCGGCCCGTACCGCGTGCCTGGAAGAATCGGCCGCCGCCGTGCTCCTTCTCGCGCTCGGCCGCCGGTCCGTCGTCTGGTGCCACGGTGTGGCGCCCGACCCCGTCCGCCTCCATGCCTGGATCACCACCCTCGACGGGACGTCCGTTGCCGAGCCGTCGTCCACCGGCGCCTACACCCCCGTCCTCACGATCGGAGATCCCGTTGAGCCACCCTGAACCAATCCTCTGGATCGGCTCCGAGCTCTGTGCCCTCGGCCCGTATCGCGCCGATCTGGTCGAAACGTACTGGCAGTGGGAGCAGGACCCCGTCCTGATGACGGGTTACGGCCGGCAGGTGCCCGTGTCCCTGGAGTCCCGCACCGAGGGCATGGCCGACCAGCTCCGGGGGTCGAACCTGCGGTTCACCGTCTACGACCTGACCGGCGGCGAACCGGTCCCCGTGGGGGTGACCACGCTGCTGCCCGACGACTCGGTGCGCACCGCCGAGTTCGTGATCATGATCGGCAGGGGAGCCCGCGGCCGGGGGCTCGGTGCCGAGGCCACCCGCCTCACGCTCGACTACGGGTTCCATGTGACCAATCTGCGCATGGTCTGGCTCAAGGTGCTGGCACCCAACGTCCCCGGTATCAGGGCGTACGAGAAGGCCGGATTCCGGAGGGCCGGGACGCTCCGGGAGGCCGGATACTGGCTCGGTGAGGTGTGCGACGAGGTGGTCATGGACGCGCTTGCCAGGGATTTCACCGGTCCCTCCTGGGTGAAGGCGCTCGTGGGGAGCTGATGCCCTGCTCGGACGGCTCGCCGCATACGCGGAAACGGCCCGCGGAGCCGATGGGCTCCGCGGGCCGCGTCGTGCCCGTGCCGGACGGGGGGCGGGGGGGGGGGCGGGAGGCCCGGCGGGGGGGGGCAGTGGGCGG
>NZ_JBEXXN010000109.1:0-4896 GCF_040630445.1 Streptomyces sp. NPDC005805 | reverse complement strand
GGCCCCGACACCCCCATCATCACCACCGACGCACGCCACCGCGCCGACGCCAAAAGCGCCCTCATCACCCTCGTCGAACACGCCCTCATGGCGCGGCTCAAGTAGACGACGCCATACGGCAGTTGTCGTATCGGGCGGGGAGGCGGGCTGTGTCGTTCGACACGGCCCGCCTCCGTGTTCATAACATTTCGACAGAGAATTGCCCCGGAGCGGCCACCCGCCGCACACGGATCGTGTCACTGTGCTCACCTGAGCCTCGCGTTTTGCCGAGGCTCGTTCTTTATGCCCGTTTTATCGGTGGTCCCCAGGCCCCGGAATCCCAGATTCCAGGTGTTTGGACCGGGGCGGTCCGGCGTGCTGGAATTCGTCGAACTGCCGAGTAGTACGGCACCGCCGCATCAGTACGGCTACGAACGAACCACGGCACAGCGTAGGTGCCGACGCCGAGAGGTTGTTGGTCGAGTGAAGCGAAGCAAAACGAGCTCCGCAGAGCATCAGGCGCGGGGCAACTTCACCCCGCCGCGCACAGCGGCGTCGCCTGCGGATGCCTCGGGTGCTTCGAACGGCTCCCCGGCCGCCGGCAGCTCCAGCAGGCTGTCCCCGCGCAACTGGCGGGTGCCCACCCGCCTGAACGCGATCCTCCTCATACCCGTGCTCGTCGGGCTCGTCATGGGCGGCTTCCAGGTGAAGCAGTCCATCGACACCTGGAGCGAGGCGCAGGACGCCGAGAAGACCGCGCTGATCGTGCGCGCCGCCGCCGAGTACGGCGAGGCGCTGCTGAACGAGCGCGACCTCACCGCCCAGACCCTGCTGCTGGCGACCAGCGAGGCCGACCGCAAGGGCCCGCAGGTCACCGAGGCGTACGAGGCCACCGACGCCGCCGCGGAGAAGTTCCGCGAGGCCGTGAAGGACATGCCCTCCGGAGAGGGCCTCAAGCAGCGCCTGGAGCGCCGCCTGGAGCTCTTCGACAAGGAGGAGCCCGCGCTCGCCAAGCTGCGCGAGGCGGCCTACTCCCGCGCCCTGGACCCGGTGAA
Organism: Streptomyces sp. NPDC005805; assembly: GCF_040630445.1. Classification (NCBI taxonomy): domain Bacteria; kingdom Bacillati; phylum Actinomycetota; class Actinomycetes; order Kitasatosporales; family Streptomycetaceae; genus Streptomyces; species Streptomyces sp. NPDC005805. The sequence goes on along the minus strand of NZ_JBEXXN010000109.1, from coordinate 3,862 downwards.
GACCGAAGAGGGCTACGTCAAGGTCCAGCACGTGCTCATGGAGCTCTCCAACGAGCTCGGCCTCGGCACCGGCAACGTGACCGCCTACGGCCGGACCGTGTACGCGATCCAGCTCTCCAAGGCCGCCGCGTCCCTCCAGCGCTCCATCGGTATGCACCTGCTGCTCCGGCCGGGCTCCGACAAGGTCCTCGACCAGCAGAAGGTCGCCTTCAACTCGTACAACTACCTGGAGCAGATCGCCATCGGCGAGTACGTCTCCGGTGGTACGGAGGCGGACACCGCCCGTCTCCAGCAGGTCATGGCCGGCAAGGCCGCCGAGGGCGAGAAGCGCCTCAAGGCGGCCGGGCTCAACCCGCCGGTCGGCCCGGACAAGTCGGTCTTCACCGGCATGGCCGCCGCGATCGGCTCGGACTCCACGCCCTCCCAGCTCAAGAAGCAGGACGTGACGCCCGAGACCTGGATGGGCGCCTCCACGGCCAAGTTCGAGGGCTACAGCGAGATCGAGAAGGACCTCGTGGACCGGGCCGTGCAGGAGGCCGCGACGGTCTCCGGCGACGCCCGCAACGACGCCATCACCACCGGCGCCATCGTGGTCGTCGCCCTGCTCGCCGCGTTCATCCTGGCCGGCTTCATGGCCCGCCAGATGAGCCGCTCCATGGGGCAGCTGCGCTCCGCCGCCTTCGGCATCGCCGAGCAGCGCCTGCCGATGCTGGTCGACCAGCTCTCCCGCACCGAGCCGGGCCGGGTGGACACCCGGGTGGAGCCCATCCCGATCGACTCCCAGGACGAGATCGGCGAGGTCGCCCGCGCCTTCGACCAGGTCCACCGCGAGGCCGTGCGGCTCGCCGCCGAGCAGGCCATGCTCCGGGGCAACGTCAACGCGATCTTCACCAACCTCTCTCGCCGCAACCAGTCGCTGATCGAGGGCCAGCTGACCCTGATCACCGACCTGGAGAACAACGAGGCCGACCCGGACCAGCTGGAGAACCTCTTCAAGCTGGACCACCTGGCGACCCGTATGCGCCGCAACGGCGAGAACCTCCTCGTCCTCGCGGGCGAGGAGCCCGGCCGCCGCTGGAACCAGCCGGTGCCCCTGGTCGACGTGATGCGCGCCGCCTCCTCCGAGGTGGAGTCCTACGAGCGCATCGAGCTGACCGGCGTCCCCGAGACCGAGATCCACGGCCAGGCCGTGACCGACCTCGTGCACCTGCTGGCCGAGCTGCTGGAGAACGCCACCACCTTCTCCTCCCCGCAGACCAAGGTCCGCGTCACCGCGACCCGGCTGCCCGACGGCCGCGTCATGATCGAGATCCACGACAAGGGCATCGGCCTGACCGCCGAGGACTTCGCCGACATCAACCACAAGCTGGCCAACCCGCCGACGGTGGACGCCGCCGTCTCGCAGCGCATGGGCCTCTTCGTGGTCGGCCGCCTCGCCGACCGGCACGGCATCCGCGTCCAGCTGCGCCCCTCGGGCGAGCAGGCCGGCACCACCTCGCTGGTCATGCTCCCGGACGCCATCACCCACGGCGGTGGCGGCGAGGCGCTGCCCGAGGACGACTTCACGGTCTCGCAGATCATCCCGCAGCAGCAGTCCTTCGACAGCGCCCCGCTGCGCACCGCGGCGGAGCTCGGCTTCGACGACTCGCGCTACGAGCAGCCGTCCGGCGACGGCACCCAGCTCGACCCCGTGGGCCGTTCGCTGATACGCGAGGAGCGCCGCGCGGCGCTGGAGGCGCAGGCCCACGGCGGCGACCGCCCGCTCTTCCGCGACGAGGCCGCGTACCCGCAGGAGCAGCAGGAGTACGCCGGCGAGTACGACCAGGAGTACGCCGCGCAGGGCTACGCGCCGGAGCAGCAGGACTACAGCGCGCAGAACGGTCAGCCCTACGGTGCGGCCAACGGCGCCGGCGCCGGTCAGGGCTACGACGAGCAGGGCTACGACGGCTACCCGGCGAACGGCGGCTACCCGGCGAACGGCGGCTACCCCGAGCAGCAGGATGTCCGGGCTTCGCACCAGGGCGGCTATGCGGAGGGCGACTTCACGGCCTCCCAGCCCGCCGCCCAGGGGTACGACGGCTCCTATGGCAACGGCTCCCACCAGGAGCAGTGGCAGCAGCAGGAGGGTTACCAGACCTCCTACGAGCCCGAGTACCGCACCGAACCGGAATCTTCCCAGGACGCTCCCGCTAACGGCTCCGACCGCGTAGGCTTCGAGCGTCCGGGACCCTCGCCGAGCAGCAGTCACGAACTGACCGCCTCGGGCCTCCCGCGCCGCGGCGGCGGCCAGCCGGCCGCCTCCGGGCAGCGCTCCCCGCAGCAGCAGTGGCAGCAGTCCGCGGAGCAGCAGCCGGCCGCGAACGCGCCGCAGGGCGGCCAGGAAGCGGGCGGCGGAAACGACACCTCCACCGGCGACTGGCGCTCGGCCAACGACGAGCGCTGGCAGCGGGCGGAGAAGCTCCGCGACCCGAAGGCGGGCGGTGTGACCTCCTCCGGTCTCCCCCGGCGGGTGCCCAAGGCCAACCTCGTCGAGGGAACGGCGGAGCAGACCCCGCAGGGCGGCCCACAGGTCTCCCGTGCCCCGGAGGACGTGCGCGGCAGGTTGAGCAACCTGCGGCGCGGTGTCCAGCAGGGGCGCAGCGCGGGGACGGACACGAACGGACCGGCCACTTACGATCGTCACAGTGGCCCGGGTAGTACCTACAACCAGGAGCGTTAGTGTGAGCCCGATGAGCCAGGCGGCGCAGAATCTGAACTGGTTGATCACCAACTTCGTGGACAACACCCCCGGGGTGTCGCACACGGTGGTGGTCTCCGCCGACGGACTCCTGCTGGCGATGTCCGAGGGTTTCCCGCGTGACCGCGCCGATCAGCTCGCGGCGGTCGCCTCCGGGCTGACCTCGCTGACCGCGGGAGCGTCCCGGATCTTCGAAGGCGGTGCCGTCAACCAGACGGTGGTGGAGATGGAGCGCGGCTTCCTCTTCATCATGTCGATCTCCGACGGATCGTCACTGGCCGTTCTCGCCCACCCGGAGGCCGACATCGGTCTCGTCGGGTACGAGATGGCCCTCCTGGTGGACCGTGCGGGCAGTGTCCTCACCCCGGATCTGCGCGCAGAGCTCCAGGGAAGTCTTCTCAACTGACAAACGGACAGTGCATTTCCCGCCACCGCACCATAAGGTGCGGTGGCGCGGCCCCACAGGGACCGGCGACCGGCGGTCGGAGGAGGAAACGTGGCAACACCCCCAGGCGGACACCCTTATGACGGTGCGCACCAGCCCCAGGGTGAGCACTCCCACAATCGCTTCAACTTCCCCTCCTCGCCGAGCGGGCAGGGAGGCGGCCGGCCCTACCAGCAGCCGCAGCCCGGGCCGTACGCGCCGTCGTACGACCAGCCGGGCGCACCGCGCATCCAGCCGGTGGCCCCGCGACGGGCGCCGGAGCCGGCGACCGCGCAGGGCGGAAATCGGCACAACCCCCTGGTCCGTCCGTACGCGATGACCGGCGGCCGGACCCGGCCGCGCTACCAGCTCGCCATCGAGGCGCTGGTCAGTACGACGGCCGATCCCGCGCGGCTGCAAGGGCAGTTGCCCGAGCACCAGCGGATCTGCCGGCTGTGCTTCGAGATCAAGTCGGTCGCCGAGATCTCGGCACTTCTCTCCATCCCCCTCGGCGTTGCCCGTATCCTCGTCGCCGACCTGGCGGAGGCCGGGCTCGTCGCCATTCATCAGCCCGGCGGCGACGAGGCCGCGGGTGGCCAGCCTGACGTGACACTGCTCGAAAGGGTGCTCAGTGGACTTCGCAAGCTCTAGCGGCGGTGCAGCCCGCTCAACCACCAGCGCGAAGATCGTGGTGGCGGGCG
>NZ_JBEXXN010000108.1:0-4898 GCF_040630445.1 Streptomyces sp. NPDC005805 | reverse complement strand
GGTGAGGACGGTGTCGTCGAGGGTGCCGGCGGTGTGGATGACGGCGGTGAGGGGTCGGTCGGCGGGGATGGCCTGGATGGTGGCGGCGAGTTGGTGTCGGTCGGCGGCGTCGCAGGCGACGAGATGGACGCTCGCTCCGGCGGCTTGGAGTTCGGTGGTGAGTTGGGTGGCGCCGGGGGCGTCGGGTCCGCGTCGGGAGAGGAGGAGGAGGTGTTGGGCGTGGTGGTGGGTGACGAGGTGGCGGGCGAGGGCGGTGCCGAGGGTGCCGGTCGCGCCGGTGATCAACACCGTCCCCTCGCCCCACGCCACGGACGGCAGCTGGGCGGGGACGGTGGCTCGAACGAGTGATGGGCTCAGGAAACGGCCGTCCCGATAGGCCAGCTGAGGCTTTCCGAGGGCGCCGGCCGTCCTGGCGAGGGCGGTGTGCGCGGCGGACTCGACAGCCGGGTCCAGGTCGAGAAGGACGATCTGGTCGGGGTTCTCGGTCTGCGCGGTGCGGACGAGTCCCCAGACGGGAGCGTGGGTGAGGTCGGTGACGTCCTCGTCGGGGCGGGTGGCCACCGCGCCCCGGGTGAGGACCACGAGCGGACCCTCCGAGGGTTCGGCCAGCCACTGCTGGACCTCACGCAGGGCCAGGTGCAGCGCCGCCCGCACGGACGCCGGGCTGCCGTCGCCTCCTGCGGTGAGGTCCAGGATCTGCGGCGCGGCGGTGGTCGAACCCGCCTCGTCCGGGACAGGAGACCAGCTCATACGGAGGAGCCCGTCGCGGGTGGCGGTCCCGGCACCGGCCGCACGAAGGACGTCCAGGTCCAGGGGGCGCAGGTGCAGGGCGTCGACGGTGGTGACGGGCCGGCCGTCCGGGTCGGTCGCGGTCAGCGTCAGGGCGTCGGGGCTCGTCTGCGCGATCCGGACGCGGAGGGTGGTCGCGCCGACGGCGTGCAGGGTGACGCCGTTCCAGGAGAACGGCAGGACGGCGGGCCGGTCCGGGTCGGCCACTCCGGGCAGGAGCGGGTGGAGTGCCGCGTCCAGCAGGGCGGGGTGCAGCAGGAACCGCCCGGCCTGGGCCTGCTCGTCCTCCGGGAGGGCGACCTCGGCGTACAGGGTGTCGTCCGTGCCGCGCCAGAGGCGGGTCAGGCCCTGGAACGCGGGCCCGTAGGCGTAGCCGTGGTCGGCGAGCCGGTCGTACACCCCGTCCAGCGGCACTGCCACGGCACCGGCGGGCGGCCAGGCACCGTCCGACGTCGGCTCCGGGGCCGGGGCCTCGGCGGTGAGGGTGCCGGTCGCGTTCAGCGTCCACGCGCCCGCGTCGCCCACGCCCTCGGACTCGCTGTCGGCGCGGGAGTAGATCTCGACGGCCCGTCCCTCCGGCCCTTCGGCGGAGGAAACGATCACCTGTACCTGGGCGGAACCGTTCTCCGGGAGCACCAGGGGCGCGGCGAGCGTCAGTTCCTCCACCGTCGCGGCCCCGACCTGCTCGCCCGCGCGGACGGCCAGTTCCAGCAGACCGGTCGCGGGGACGAGAACGGTCCCGGCCACCGCGTGGTCCGCCAGCCAGGGATGGGTGCGCGTCGACAGCCGGCTCGTGAACAGATACGCGTCCCGGTCGGCCATCCCCACCGAGGCCCCCAGGATCGGGTGCCCCACGGCGGTCAGCCCCAGCGCGCCCGCGTCGGCGCGTGTCTCCGTCTCGTCCAGCCAGTACCGCTGCCGCTGGAAGGCGTACGTCGGCAGTTCGGGGCTCGTGCCGGCCTCGGGCGTGGTCCCGGCGAGGAACGCGGACCAGTCGACGTCCACCCCGCTGCTGTGCGCCCGCGCGATCCCGGCGACCAGCGTCTCCACCTCGCCCTGCCCGCGCCGAAGAGTGCCCAGCGCCGTCAACTCATCGCCGTCCAGGGTGCTGTGGACCAGCGGCGCGAGGACGGTGTCGGGGCCGATTTCGAGGTAGTGGGTGGTGCCCTGGGCCGCGAGGGTGGTGAGGGTGTCGGTGAGGCGGACGGTGCCTCGGATGTGGTTGGTCCAGTAGTCGGGGGAGGTGAGTTCGGCTTCGGTGGCGAGGATGCCGGTGAGGGTGGAGACGAGGGGGATGCGGGGTGGGTGGTAGGTGAGCTGGGATGCCTCCGCGCGGAATTGGTCGAGGATGGGGTCCATGTGGGGGGAGTGGAAGGCGTGGGAGACCTTGAGGGGGGTGGTCTTGCGGCCCTGGTCGCGGAAGTGGGCGGCGACGGCCTCGGCGGCGTCCGCGTCCCCGGCGACGACCACCGACTGCGGGCTGTTCACCGCCGCGACGGCGATCCGGTCCCCGTACGGGGCCAGTGCCGCCCGCACCTCCTCTTCGGTGGCTTGGATCGCGACCATCGCGCCGCCGGGTTGGGCGTTCTGCATGAGGCGGGCGCGGGTGGCGACCAAGCGGGCCGCGTCGGGGAGGTCCAGGACCCCGGCGAGGTGGGCGGCGGTGAGTTCCCCGATGGAGTGTCCGGCGAGGAGGTCGGGGGTGATGCCCCAGGACTCCAGGAGCCGGTGGAGGGCGACTTCGACGGCGAAGAGGGCGGGTTGGGTGTATTCGGTGCGGTCGAGTCCGTCGCCGGTGGTGATGATCTCGCGCAGGGGGCGGTCGAGATGGGGGTCGAGAGCCGCGATCGCCGTGTCGAAGGCTTCCGCGAACACCGGGTAGGCAGCTGCCAGTTCCTCGCCCATGCCGATGCGCTGCGCGCCCTGCCCGGTGTAGAGGAACGCCAGCTTCCCGGTGGGCGTACGCGTCCCCGTGGCCAGGGCCGGGTGCTGGGCTCCCTGCGCCAGGGCGCGCAGGCCGTCGTGGAGGGTGGCCCGGTCGGCGGCGGTCACGGTTGCCCGGTGGTCGAAGGCTGACCGCCCCTTCACCAGGCCGCGCGCGACGCCGGCCGAGTCGACCCCGGGGTTGGCCTCCGCGTAGGCGAGCAGCTTCGTGGCCTGGTCGCGCAGGGCGGGGGCCGACCTGGCGGAGAGCACCCACGGCACGACCGACAACTCCCGCACGGCAGACGGGAGTTCCTGCGTCCTGTCGGGCGCCTCCTCGATCACCACATGCGCGTTCGTCCCGCCGAAGCCGAACGAGGACACACCGGCCCGGCGCGGGCGCCCCTCCGGGGCCGTCCAGTCGCGGGCCTCGGTCAGCAGCTCCACCGCCCCCGCATCCCAGTCCACATGGCTTGAGCGCTCCTCGGCGTGCAGGGTCCTCGGCAGGACGCCGTTCCGCATCGCCTGCACCATCTTGATGACGCCGCCGACCCCGGCCGCGGCCTGCGCGTGCCCGATGTTCGACTTCAGCGAGCCGAGATAGAGCGGCCTGCCCTCCGGCCGGTCCTGCCCGTAGGTCGCGAGCAGCGCCTGCGCCTCGATCGGGTCGCCCAGGGTCGTCCCCGTGCCGTGCGCCTCCACCGCGTCCACATCGGCCGTGCTCAGCCCGGCCGAGGCGAGGGCGTCCCGGATGACCCGCTCCTGGGAGGGGCCGTTGGGGGCGGTCAGGCCGTTGCTCGCGCCGTCCTGGTTCACGGCGGAACCCCGGATCACGGCCAGCACCGGGTGCCCGTTCCGCTGCGCGTCGGACAGCCGCTCCACCAGCAGCAGGCCGACGCCCTCGCTCCACCCCGTGCCGTCCGCGCTCTCGGCGAAGGACTTGCAGCGGCCGTCCGCCGCCAGGCCGCGCAGCCGGGAGAACTCCACGAAGGCCGTCGGTGTGGACATCACGGCCGCGCCGCCCGCGAGGGCCAGGTCGCATTCGCCCGCCCGCAGCGCGTTCGCCGCCAGGTGCATCGAGACCAGGGAGGAGGAGCAGGCGGTGTCCACGGTCACCGTCGGGCCCTCCAGGCCGAAGGTGTAGGCGATCCGGCCCGAGGCGATGCTCCCGGCGCTGCCCGAGAAGAGATAGCCCTCGTTGCCCTCGGCGGGCAGGTCCGGGCGGGAGCCGTAGTCGTTGTACATCAGGCCCGTGAACACACCGGTCCGGGAGCCCTTCAGGGACACCGGATCGAGGCCCGCCCGCTCGAACGCCTCCCAGGAGGTCTCCAGGAGGAGGCGCTGCTGCGGGTCGATGGCCAGGGCCTCGCGCGGTGACATCCCGAAGAACTCCGGGTCGAAGAGGTCCGCGTCGTGCAGGAAGCCGCCCTCACGGGTGTACGAGGTGCCGGGCGCGTCCGGGTCCGGGTCGTACAGGCGCTCCAGGTCCCAGCCCCGGTTGACGGGGAACCCGCCGACCGCGTCCGTGCCGCCCGCCACCAGCCGCCACAGGTCCTCCGGGGAGGACACCCCGCCCGGGTAACGGCAGGCCATGCCCACGATGGCGATCGGCTCCTGTGCCTTCGCCTCCACCTCGCGCAGCCGCTTGCGTGCGTCCCGCGCGTCCGCGATGGCCCGCTTCAGGTAGTCCCGGAGTTCTTGCTCGTTCGCCACTGATCTCAGCTCCCCGACATGGTGTGGCTCGTGGTGACAGATGGGTTCATGGGGTGGGTGGTGCGGGCGGTGCCGCGCGGTGGCGGGCCGCCGCCGGTGGGGTGGCGGCGGCCCGGCGGACGCGCTCAGTCGAATTCGTTGACCAGGGCGAACAGCTCCTCGTCGGTGGCCGACTCCAGGTCGCCGGCGGCGTCCTCGGCCGCGCTCCCGCCCCCCGCCGCCTCGGCGATGTCCATCAACTCGCGCAGCCGGCCGCTGATGAGGCCGTACGCCTCCGCGTCCGCCGAGGCGTCCCGGACCGCCGACTTCAACCGTTCGAGTTCCGTCAGCACCGGGTCCGCCGCCGACTTCTCCGTCACGTCGAGTTGCGCGAGGAGGTGGGTGGCGAGGGCGGTGGGGTTGGGGTGGTCGAAGACGAGGGTGGTGGGGAGGCGGAGTGTGGTGGCGGTGTTGAGTTGGTTGCGGAGTTCGAC
>NZ_JBEXXN010000107.1:0-5151 GCF_040630445.1 Streptomyces sp. NPDC005805 | reverse complement strand
CGGTCCAGGGCGGCGTCGGTGTCGGTGCCCTCGGGGGTGTCCGGGCTCAGGCCGGTACGGACCAGGACGACGCTCACCTCCTGGCGTACCGGCACCCGTGAGCACGTACGCAGGCAAGAAGGCCGTCGTCACCGGCGGCACCCACGGCATGGGCCTGGCCACCGCCAAGGCGCTGATCGCCGGCGGCGCCGAGGTCCTGGTCACCGGCCTGAACGAGCGCAACATCGAGGCCGCCCGCGCCGAACTCGGCCCGGCCGCCCACGTCGTGCGCTCGGACGCCACCGACCTGGCCGACATCAAGGCCCTGGCCGCCGAGGCCGAGGCCACCCTCGGCCGGATCGACTTCGTCCACATCAACGCCGGCTTCGCGCAGGTCGAGCCGTTCGACACGGTCGACGAGGCGACCTACGACAAGACCTTCGCGGTCAACACCAAGGGCGCCTTCTTCACCGTCCAGGCCCTGCTGCCGCTGCTGAACGACGACAGCGCCCTGGTGTTCACCACGGCCGTCGCGGACGGCACCGGCACCCCCGGTATGAGCACCTTCTCCGGCGCCAAGGCCGCCGTGCGCGCCTTCGCCCAGGTCCTCGCCGCCGAGCTGCTGCCGCGTCGCATCCGGGTCAACGTGGTGAGCCCCGGCTTCATCAAGACGCCGACGATGGGCGTCGCCACCGTCACGGACGAGGAGCGCGCCCAGTTCGAGAAGGAGGGCCGCGAGCTGACCCCGCTCGGCCGCGTCGGCACCCCCGAGGAGGTCGCCCGGGCCGCGCTCTTCCTCGGCTTCGAGGCCACCTTCACCACCGGTATCGAGGTCGCGGTCGACGGCGGCATCGCCCAGGGCCTGGTGCCGCTGCCGCAGTAGCCCCCGTCGCGGCGGGTGCACGGAGGCCGCCGTCCCGTGGGGGACGGCGGCCTCACCCATGGGCCTGTACGGCGCTGCCGGGTGCGGTCGATCATGGACCCCACGGCATCCGCGCCGACAGGGGGAGACACCACCGCATGAGCACGCACACACCCGCGTCCGGCGCGACCGGACCCGACACCGCCTCGGCCGTCCGGATCGGCGCGCTCGTTCCGCTCACCCGCCCCGGCTGGACCGAGGCGGGCCGCCATCTGCTCGCCGGGCTCGAACTGGCCGCCCGCGAGACCAACGACGCGGGCGGCATCGACGGCCGGCCCCTCGAACTCCTGGTCCGGGACACCGCCGCCGACCCGGAGCGAGCCGCCGCGGCCGTGGACGAGCTGGCCGCGCTCGGCGTGGTGGCCCTGGCGGGGGAGTACCACAGCGTCGTCGCCCGCGCCGTCGCCGCCCGGGCCGAAGACCTCGGCCTGCCCTTCCTCTGCTCCTCGGCCGTCCTCGACGCCCTCACCGACGCACCCGCACGGGGCGTCGCCCGCCTCTGCCCGCCCCAGTCCCACGGCTGGCGGATCTACGCGGACTTCCTCCTCGGCGCGGGCCACCGCCGCATCGCGGTGGCGGCGCAGCCCAGCGTCTACTGGGCGTCCGGCGTCCGCGTCCTGCGCGATCACCTCACCCCGCACGGCGGCGACGTCCTCGAACTCGACGCCGAACCGGGCGCGGTGTGCGACGGCCTCGCCGAGGGCGGCGCGACGGCGCTCCTGCTGCTGGCCGGGCACCCGGAACCGGCCGCGCCGATCGCCACGGCCGTCCGCCGCGACCCCCGGCTGACCGGGGTCCTCGTCGGCGCGCCCGCCGGACAGCCGGAGTTCGCCCCCTGGGCATCCCTCCCGGACGGGGCCGGCGCGGGTGTCCCGTTCCTGCGCTACCTCCCCGAACGGCTCGCCCCGCTCGGCGCCCGCGTCGAGACCGCCCTGCGCGCGAGCCTGGGCGAGGCCCCGTCCTTCGTCGCCTTCGAGGGGTACGACACCGTCACCGTCCTCGCGGAGGCGCTGCGCACCCGCGGCCCGGACCGGGCGCGGATCGCCGCGTCCTGGGCACGGCTCGCGGTGGAGGGCACCCGGGGCACGATCCGCTTCTCCCGCGCGCCGGGGACCGGCGTCTGGCAGGCGGCCCCGCCCCCGGTCCAGGTGGCCGACCGCGACCCGGCGCGACCGGACCGCTTCCGCGTCCTGCACACCGGCTGAGCGGCGGCCCCTCAGCCGTACTCCTGGCGGCTGCGGGCGTTCACCTCGGCGACGAGCGCGTGCAGCAACTCGTCCTGGCTCAGGTCGCGGACGCGGGCCGGGTCCGCGTCCCACTGCGGCCCGCCGCCCAGCGGCCGGAGCCGGACGGCGGACGCGTCGGCGGCCGTGATCCGGCCGACGCGGCCCAGGTCCTCGTCCAGGACGGCGTCCCCGATCCCGGGAGCGTCCTCGTCGCTCACGTCCCGGCCCCCCGGGCGATCACCTCGGCGAGCAGATGCGCCACGGGCGCGGAGCACACGCCGAGGTGCACGAGCGCGTACCGGGCGTCGTCCTCGCGGTCGTCCGCCCAGGGCGTGCGGACGTCCATGGCGGGGAGCTGCACCCCGGCCCGGCTGAGCGCGACGGCGAGCGCGTCCCGGGCGGCGTGGGCTTCCTGGAGCTTGGCGGGGATCTCGGAAGTCATGGCCCCGAGAATGGGCCCGGCCCGGACCGGCCGGTGTGTGGACACGGGGGTGACTCCCCGTCATACGGCGTCGTTCCACATCTTCCACACCGGCCACGCTCCCTCCGCCCGCGCGATTCGTTGATCCCAGGACCCGGCCGCACCGCGTGGAATACGTTCCGTGGTGTGGTCCCGTGCACGTCCCGGAGGGAGCGGCATGCCGCAACGACGCGTCATCACCGGCCGGAGCCAGGAACCCCGCCAGCGGTTCGCCGAGGAACTGCGGACCTTACGCGCGGCGAGCGGCATCAGCCTGCGCGCCCTCGGCGAACGCCTGGGCTGGGACTGGTCGTTGTTCGGCAAGATGGAGAAGGGCGAGACCCTGGGCAGCCCGGAGGTCGCCCAGGCCCTGGACACGCACTACGGCACGCCGGGGTTGCTGCTGGCGCTGTGGGAGCTTGCGGCGGGGGACAAGTCCCAGTTCAAGGAGCGGTACCGCAAGTACATGACCCTGGAGGCCGAGGCGGTGAGCCTGTGGCATTTCGCGGTGAGCGCGCTGCCGGGTCTGCTCCAGACCGGCGAGTACGCACGGGAGTTGCTGGCGGCCGGTGGTCTCCGAGGCAAGGAGCTGGATCAGCAGGTCGAGGCGCGGCTCGGACGGCAGCTCCTGCTGGAGGGCGAGGACGCGCCACCGTTCCGGACGATCCTGTCGGAGGCGGCCCTGCGGACGGCGCTCCGGGACGAGCGATCCTGGCGCGAGCAGCTCGCCCACCTGTCGGCGATCGCCGAGCGTCCGAACGTGACCCTCCAAGTCCTCCCGCAGCGCGCGGGGTTGCACGGACTGTCGAACACGGACGTCTGGTTCCTCCGGCTTCCGAGCGGGCGTACCGTGACGTATACGGAGCACGATTTCGGCGGGGAGCTGTTCGAGGACAACGCCGTGGTGGAGCGCATGCAGCGTGCGTACGATGCGATGCGTGACCTTGCGCTCTCGCCGGTCGAGTCGCAGAAATTGGTCCTGGGCATGTTGGAGGAACTACCGTGCGATCCATCAATCTGAGCGCTGCGACCTGGCGCAAGAGCAGCTACAGCAACTCGGACGGCGGGGCCTGCGTTGAGGTCTCCGACGACTTCCATGCCGTCGTACCGGTCCGGGACAGCAAGGTCCCGCACGGTCCCGTGCTCGTCTTCCCGGCGGCCGGTTGGACCTCGTTCGTCGGTGCCCTCCGGGACGGGCAGCTCGGCGGCTGAACCCGCACCGCCACGGCCCCGCGCTCCGACTCGGAGCGCGGGGCCGTCGCCGTACGCGGGCTAACGCCCGCCCCCGCGCCACGTCCGGGGCCCGTCGAAGCCGGTCGAGCGTTCGGGGCGTCTCCAGCGGGCCACCGCCCGCTGGCGGCGGGAGACGTCCTCCGGCTCGGCGCCCGCCGCCGCCGTGCCGGCGAGCAGGACCGCGGTCAGCGCGGCCAGTTCGTCCGCGGTGGGTGCGCCCCGGTGGACCCGGATCAGATGTGCGTCGTGCGTCTCGCTCATCGTCGTGCTCCCCTCTCGGGCTACTGCGGCGGGTTGCCGTGCTTGCGGCGCGGCAGGTCCGCGTCCTTGGACTGGAGCATCGCCAGCGCCCGGGCGAGGACCGAGCGGGTGTCGCGCGGGTCGATCACGTCGTCCACGAGCCCGCGTTCGGCCGCGTAGTACGGGTGGACCAGCTCGGTGCGGTACTCGGCGATCTTCTGCCGCCGCATCTCCTCCGGGTCCTCCGCGGCGGCGATCTCCCGCCGGAACACCACATTCGCGGCCCCCTCCGCGCCCATGACCGCGATCTCGTTCGTCGGCCAGGCGAGCGCGATGTCCGCACCGATGGAGCGCGAGTCCATCACGATGTACGCGCCGCCGTACGCCTTGCGCAGGACGAGCGAGATACGCGGCACGGTGGCGTTGCAGTACGCGTACAGCAGCTTCGCGCCGCGCCGGATGATCCCGTTGTGCTCCTGGTCCACGCCCGGCAGGAAGCCCGGCACGTCGACCAGGGTGACCAGCGGGATGTTGAAGGAGTCGCAGAACTGGACGAAGCGCGCGCCCTTCTCGCTCGCCTTGATGTCCAGGACCCCGGCGAACGCGGCCGGCTGGTTGGCGACGATGCCCACCACCTGGCCGTCGATCCGGGCGAACGCGCACACCAGGTTGGTCGCCCAGGCCGCGTGCACCTCCATCGACTCGCCGTCGTCCACCAGCTCCTCGATCACCTTGCGGATGTCGTAGGCGCGGTTGCCGTCCGCCGGGACCAGGTCCAGGAGGGCGTCGCCCGGGCGGTCCGCGGGGTCCTCGCTCAGTGCGGAGGGCGGCAGTTCGCGGTTGTTGGACGGCAGCAGGGAGAGCAGGTACCGCACCTCGTTCAGGCAGGTCTCCTCGTCGTCGTAGACGAAGTGCGCGACGCCGCTGGTCTCGGCGTGCACATCCGCGCCGCCGAGCCCGTTCTGCGTGATCTCCTCGGCGGTCACGGCTTTCACCACGTCCGGGCCGGTGATGAACATCTGCGAGGTCTCGCGGACCATGAACACGAAGTCCGTCAGGGCCGGGGAGTAGGCGGCACCCCCGGCACACGG
>NZ_JBEXXN010000106.1:0-5290 GCF_040630445.1 Streptomyces sp. NPDC005805 | reverse complement strand
CGGTGATGTGAGTCCGGGTGAGGGGGGTTGCGTCGTGTGCGCGGCCGCCCTCGGGGGGAGTCGGCGGGGTGTGGGGGCGCGGGGGGCACATGTGCCCCGGCCACACACCCCGTCCCGGTCTCACCCCTGGGTGCGCACCACACCGAGCCGCTGCGTCGCCCTGGTGTACGCCACATAGAGGTCGTTCACACCCTGCGCGGACCCGGTACGGATCAGCTCCGGCTCCACGACGATCACGGTGTCGAACTCCAGCCCCTTGGCCCCCTTCGGGTCGAGCAGCACCACGGACCGGGTGAGGTCCGGCTCCTCGCCCGCGGTCACCTCCGGCAGCTCGGCGGCCAGCTCCGGGTGGAGGGCGGCGGGCGCGATCACCGCGGTCCGCCCCTGCCCCGGCCCCTCCCCCGCACCGGGCGCGGCCGCCTTCTCCGCCGCCTCGGCGACCGTGCGGGCCAGCTCCCCGGGCCCCACGGTCCGCTCCCACGGCTCCCTGCCGGTCGAGCGGACCGAACGCGGCGGCTCGAAGTCCGGGTCCGTCTCCCGCCGCACCCGGGCGGCCAGGTCCATGATCTCGCTGGGCGTGCGGTAGTTGACGCCCAGCCGGGTGTGCTCCCAGCGGTCCTCCACGTACGGCCCGAGGATCGCCTCCCAGGAGCCGCAGCCCGCCTCGTCCCCGGTCTGCGCCGGGTCGCCGACCAGGGTCATGGAGCGGGTCGGGCAGCGGCGCATCAGCAGCCGCCAGGCCATCGCGGACAGCTCCTGCGCCTCGTCGACGATGATGTGCCCGAAGGCCCAGGTCCGGTCGGCGGCGGCGCGTTCGGCGGCCGAGCGGTGGTCGGCCTCCTCGTGGCGTTCGGCCATCCGCTCGGCGTCGATGACGTCGTGTGCGGCGAGGACCTCGGACTCCTCGTCCTCGAACTCGTAGGTCTCCGAGCCGTGGGACAGCTCCAGCACGCCCTGGGCGTAGGCGATCCGGTCCTGGCGTTCGGCCTCGGCGGCGGCGCGGGCCGCGCTGTCGTCGTGGCCGAGGAGTTCGGCCGCCTCGTCGAGCAGGGGCACGTCGGCGGGCGTCCAAGCGACTCCGGTGCGGCGCACCGCGTCGGCGTCGGCGGGCGGCAGATAGGGGTCCGGGTCGGCGAGCAGATCGGCGACGAGGCGCTGCGGGGTGAGCGGCGGCCACAGTTCGTCGATCGCGGCGTGCACGGTGCCGCTGGTGGCGATCTCCTTGCCGAGCTGGGCGATGTCGTCGGGCCCGAGGAGGTTCCCGCCGCCGTAGGGGTCGGCGCCCAGGCGGTCGGTGAGCTGTTCGGTGAGGGCGTCGATGATCCGGAAGGCGAAGTGGGGGCGGGCCAGGTTGTGGGGCAGCCCGGTGGCCCGGGCGCGGTCGCGCGCCTCGTGGGCCATCTCGCGGTGCAGCAGGAGGGTGCCGTAGCCCTCGTGGTCGATCTCCAGGGCGGGCTCCGGGAGTTCACCGCTCTCCTCGCCCGTGCCGGCGGGCAGGGTCTCGGGGAGGGTCTGGCGGTCGGCGACGGCGCGGGCGAGAACGTCCGCCATCGCGGCGCGGCCCTTGACGGCGGCGGCGCGCGGGGTGTCGGCGCCCCGGGCGCGCACCCCGGGGAACAGCTCGCCGAGGGTGGCGAGGAGCACCCCGGTCTCGCCGAGGGAGGGCAGCACCTCGCCGATGTAGCCGAGGAAGGCCGGGTTGGGCCCGACGATCAGGACCGCGCGGCGGGCGAGCTGTTCCCGGTCCGCGTAGAGGAGATAGGCGGCCCGGTGCAGGGCGACCGCGGTCTTCCCGGTCCCGGGGCCGCCCTCGACGACCAGGACGCCGTGGCGGGGCGCGCGGATGATCCGGTCCTGCTCGGCCTGGATGGTGCGCACGATGTCGGCCATCCGCCCGGTCCGGGCGGCGCCGAGGGCGGCGAGCAGCACCTCGTCGGCGTCGTGCGACTCGTGCCCGGTGCGGGTGGTGTCGGCGAGGTCCAGGATCTCGTCGTGCAGCGCGGTGACGGT
Organism: Streptomyces sp. NPDC005805; assembly: GCF_040630445.1. Classification (NCBI taxonomy): domain Bacteria; kingdom Bacillati; phylum Actinomycetota; class Actinomycetes; order Kitasatosporales; family Streptomycetaceae; genus Streptomyces; species Streptomyces sp. NPDC005805. Next base: position 3,280 of record NZ_JBEXXN010000106.1, on the reverse strand, counting down.
CCGGTCCCTGGTGGTGATGTGCCGGCGGCGGCTCAGCCCCATCGTCTCGTATCCGGTGGCGAGGTAAAAGGGGCGGGCGACGGGGGCCCGCCAGTCGATCAGGAGAGGGGTACGGCTTTCGTCATCGGCGCGCATTCCGATTCGGCCGATGTGATGCCGGGCACCGCCCTGGTGATCGATCCTGCCGAAACAGAGACCGTTCTCGACCGCGTGCAGCGCGGCGAGCCGGCCGCTGTGCTCGGCGACCCCGACATCGCGCTCGATCCGGGCCTGCCGACCGGTGGTGACCTGGCCCATCGCCGTGGTCACGGCGTGCTCGGCCTGCTCCCGGAGAGCGTCGAGACGCTCGTAGAGCCGGGCGACGAATTGCTGCTCGTCCCGCAATTCCTCGTTTGACAATTCAGCTCCTGACGCGATATGGTGCCACCAGTGAATAACTTCCCCATCAACGCCGGGCATTGAGTCCGGACAGAGGGAAACATTCAATATACGCAATCCCGCCCCCCGCCCGTCAATTCGGTGGGGGTATTTTTCTGCGCATGCACACGCCCGACACGACCGCGCCCCTGGCCGAGGCCGCCGGCCTGCTGCGACGCCTCGGTGCCGCCGGGATCGACCACCCCGGCGGCACCCTCCTCGCCCATCTTGAGCGGGTCGAGCAGCGGCTGGCCCGCTGGGGCGCCCGGCCCGCCCTGCGGCTGGCGGGCCTCTGCCACGCCGCGTACGGCACCGACGGTTTTGCCGCCGGCCTGCTCCCCCTCGGCGAGCGCGCCGCCCTCGCCGAAGTGATCGGCGAGGAGGCGGAGGAGATCGTCCACTTCTACGCGAGCTGCGACCGCACCGCCTCGTACGCGGGCCTCGCCCGGGAGGACGGCGTCTTCCGCGACCGCTTCACCGGCACGGACCTGCTCCCCTCACCCGCCCGCCGCCGGGACTTCGCGGAGCTGACGGCGGCGAACGAGACCGACCTCGCCGAGGCGCACCCCGGCATCCGCACCCAACACGGCGGCGCCCTGCTCCGGCTGTTCACCTCGTGGCGGGCGCTGCTGAGCGAGCCGGCGTACCGCGACGCACGGGAGGTGCTGACCCCGAGGGGCGCGGAACGGCTGGAGTACCTGCGCGGACTGCGGTACGGCGACGTGGTCACCGGGGTGGTCGTGAAGATCGCCGACTTCGGGGTGACCTTCGTGGAACTCGGCGGCGTCGATGCCATGATGAACATCCCCGAGGTCTCCTGGCGTCCCCTGGACAGCCCGGCCGACGTGCTGCGGGAAGGCGAGGAGCGGGCGTTCACCGTGCTGAGCGTCGAGATCGCGGAGGACGGCGACGGCCGGGACCGGATCTCCCTGTCCCTCAAGGACCTCCACCCCGACCCGATGCGGGAGTTCGCCCGCGACGGCCTCGGGCGGACCCTGCGCGGCACGGTCACCAAGGAGGTGCCGTTCGGGGTGTTCGTCGCCGTCGCGGACGGGGTCGAGGGCCTGCTGCACCATGACGTCCTCGGCGGGCTGCGGCCGGCCGTGGGGGACGGGATCGAGGTCACCGTCACGGGTGTGAACGTGGTGAACCGTCAGGTGCGGCTCGCCCCGGCCCGCCCGACCGGGAGCTGAGCCCGGCGGCCTGCGGACGCCTCGCCGCCCGGGTCGTTGTCAGTGGTGCCCCCTACTCTGTGGAGCAGTGGGAACGGGCAGCACAGGACTGCCGGTTCGGTCCTGGGGGAGAGGTCTGCCATGTCTCGCACGACGACGTATCTGGAGCTGTCGCAAGACGGCGGGGGTGCGCACAAGTTCTACGAGGTGACCGTGGAGGGGACGGTCGTCTCGGTGCGCTACGGGCGCATCGGCGCCGACGGGCAGCTCCAGACGTCGTCGTTCCCGACCGCGCAGAAGGCGCAGGCCGCGGCGGCGAAGAAGATAGGCGAGAAGGTCCGCAAGGGGTACGCGCCCGCGGTCCAGGGGCAGCGCGCCGCCCGCGCGGTGACCCGCCGCCAGGTCGCCTCCGCCCCGTCCACCGCGCGCTCCACCGCGCCGGTCCTGTGGCGGTTCCGCACCGGCTCGTCCGCCTTCGGCATCCACATCGACGAGGACCGCTGCTGGGTGGGCAACCAGGCGGGCGACGTGTACACCCTCAGCCACGGCGGCGAGGTGCTGGCCCGGTACTCGCTGCCGGACGGCGTCAAGTGCCTGGTCGCGGACGACTTCTGGATCTACGCGGGCTGCGACGACGGCAAGGTGTACGACCTGTCGTCCAAGCTCCCCTTCGCCGCCTACGACATCGCCGCGGACGTGGACATCTTCTGGCTGGACATCCGGGAGGGCGTGCTCACCGTCTCGGACGCCGACGGCGGGCTGACCGTCATCGACCACGAGGACGAGTACCAGTGGGCCCGCCGGTCCGCGGGCAACCAGGCGTGGATGGTGCGCGCCGACGAACGCGCGGTCTACCACGGCCACTCGCGCGGGGTGACGGCCTACGCCCCGGACGGCGGCGGCGAGTTGTGGCACACGGCCACCGCCGGCGGAGTGCTCTTCGGCTGGCAGGAGGACCACGCGGTGTACGCGGGGACCGCCCGCCATGTCGTCCAGCGGCTCTCCAAGGCGAGCGGCGCGGTCGAGGCGACGTACCGCTGCGACGCCGCGGTGTACTCCTGCGCCACCTCCGCCGACGGCCGCCATGTGTTCGCGGGCGACTCCTCGTCCTCCGTGTACTGCTTCGCCGCCGACGGCACCCGGCTGTGGAAGCTGGGCACGGGCGGGGGCTCGGCGCTGTCGATGCAGTTCCGGGACGAGAAGCTGTACATGGTCACCACGGACGGCTCCCTGGTCTGCGTGGACGCGAGCGAGACGGCCGTCGCGGCGGCCCAGCAGGGCACCGTCCCGGTCGCCCGGGACGTCAAGTCCGCCGCCGCGCTGCCGACCTACACCCCGGCCGCGTCCGCCGCGGCGGTGGCCGTGGTCAGCCAGGCGCCGTCGGGCGGGGTGGTCGTCGAGTGCGTCCAGGCGGGCGGCCGGATGCGCGTCCATGTGGTGTCCGAGGGCTACGACCGCTCGTGGAACGTGCAGTTCCCCCGCGGCATCCGGGAGCCCGGCGCCCGCTATGTGGTCGACGCGCTGCACGCGGCGGAGTCCGGCTTCTACCGGGTGCGCGGGGAGATACGCCGCCTGGTCTGAGCGCCGGGCCCGCGGCTGAGGTCGTACGGTCCGCGCCAGCCGTAACTGGGTGGCCCCGGTGATGCTGGCGCTCTTCCTGATCGGCCTCGTCTGGATCGTCCTGTTCTATG
>NZ_JBEXXN010000105.1:0-5296 GCF_040630445.1 Streptomyces sp. NPDC005805 | reverse complement strand
TCTTCCGGATAGGGCTTGGGCACAGCGACATCCTTCCCACCTGCCTCACAGGGCAAGCCAGTTCAGATGTCACCCGATCGTGCACCAGACCCCAGGGTCTTATCGGTCGGTGAGATGCTCGATGTCTCCGAGCCGCGGCGGACCGCGCTGCTCGCGTGCACGGTGGCCAAGGCCAGGGCGCGGGTGCGCGATGAGTTCGTGGTGATGTTCTCCAAGCGGATGGCCCGGCATGCGAAGCGGGCCCAGGAGGAGCTGACGGCTCTGGAACAGCGTCACAAGGCGTCCACCGAGCAGTTGCTGGTTGCCTACAGGGACGTGCTGATGGTGCTCAAGGAGCATGTCGTCGACGAGCACGCCGAGCAGAGCGGTCAGGACAGCCTGGAGGACGCGTTGGCGGTGAAGCGCATCCGTGAGGTGGTGGAGTCCGGTGGCGGGTTCGAGTCGCAGCTGGCGGAGATCGAGGCGCTGGCGGCGTACCGGGGCGGGAACTGGACGCCGCTGGTGGAGCGCTTCTTCCGCCCGGACCGGCCGACGATGTTCAAGCTCGCCCGGACTCTCACCTTCGTGCCCACCTCCCGGGACCGCAGTGTCCTGGATGCCTTGGAGCACGCCGTCGCTCACCGGCACCTGACTCGTGAGCTGATCCCCGGTAGCACGGGTGACGGTCCGGCCTTGGATCTGTCGTTCGCCTCGCAGCAGTGGCGCACGACGGTGTATGCGAAGGACCAACCTGGGATGCTGGTGCGCCGGCACTTCGAGGCCATGGTCTTCACCTACCTCGTCGAGGAGCTCCGCTGCGGGGATGTCGCCGTCGTTGGTGGCGAGGACTTCGGTGACTGGACGAGCATGCTGCTGCCCTGGGAGCGGGTGGAGCCGCAGATCCCCCTGTTCTGCCAACAGGCCGGCCTTCCGGCCACCGTCGACGGCTTCGTGGACAATCTCAGGGACCAGCTGACCATGATTGCGCAGGCGGTGGACGCCGGATACCCGGACAACGCGGACCTGACGATCGACCCGGTCACGGGGGTGCCCTCGCTCAAGAGGCGTGAGGGAGCCGAGCGCACCGCGTCCGCCGCGGCTCTGGAGGCCGAGCTGGACCGACGTCTGCCGGCCCGCGGCATTCTGGAGCACCTGGCCCGGGCCGCGCACTGGACCGGCTGGTGGCACCGCCTCGGCCCGCTGTCGGGGTCGGACCCGAAACTGAAGGAACCACTGGCCCGGTATGTGGTCACCGCGTTCACCTACGGCTCCGGCCTCGGCGCCACCCAGGCCGCCCGGCACATGAGCACGCTGTCGGCGCACGAGCTGGCCGCGATCGCGAAACGCCACTGCACCGCGAAGAACCTGGCCCGCGCCGGCGCCGACGTAGTCGATGCCCACCTTGATCTGGACCTGATCCGGGCCTGGGGCGACGGGTCGGTAACGGCGGTCGACGGGACCATGATGGATGCCGCCGTCGACAACCTCCTCGCCGAGACGTCGATCCGCTACGGAGGCTACGGAGGCATCGCCCACCACCTGGTCGCCGACACCTACCTCGCACTGTTCTCCCGGTTCGTGCCCTGCGGCGTGTGGGAGGCCGTCTACCTGATCGACTCCCTGCTGCAGAACCAGTCGGCCGCCCGGCCGGAGCAGGTGCATGCGGACACGCAGGGGCAGTCATTCCCTGTCTTCGGACTCGCCCATGTCTTGGGGATCGAGCTGCTGCCCAGGATCCGCAATTTTCAGGACCTCACCTTCCACCGCCCCGACCCGACAGTGCGCTACCGGCACATCGACCCGCTGTTCTCCACCGACCCCCGCACCGCGATCGACTGGGGGCTGATCCGCAGCCACTGGCCCGACCTCATGCAGGTCGCCCTCTCCGTCCAGCACGGCACGGTCTCCTCGGTGACGCTACTGCGTCGGCTGAACAACCGGTCCCGGAAGAACCAGATCTACCAAGCTTTCCGAGAGGTCGGACGCGCCGTCCGCACCATCGTGCTTCTGCGGTACCTCTCGGACCCTGGGCTTCGGGAGCAGATCCAGAAGGCCACGAACAAGGCCGAGGCCTACAACGGGTTCACCAAGTGGCTGCACTTCGGCAACGCCGGCTGGCTGACCAGCCGCGACCCGGAGCTACAGGACAAGGCAGTCAAGTTCCTCGACCTGATCGCCTCCAGCGTGATCTTCTCCACCACCATCGATATGACCACCGCCCTCTCCTGCATGGCCTCCCAAGGCTGGACCCTCAAAGCGAGCGACTTGGCGGTGGTTAGCCCCTACCGGCGCGAGAACGTGCTCCGCTTCGGCGACTACACCACCGACCACCTCCACATACCTCCACCCGCCTACAACCCCACTCTTCCCACCCCTGAAGATGAGATCATCTGAGCAAAGCGGAGCCGGCATGCCGAAGGGTAGCCAATACTCTGAGGACTGTCGGTGCTGGATGGTAGATAGTGGACACGAGTGTTTTGTAGTTCCAGGTCCTGTAGCGCAGAGGCAGGCGCACCACCCCGTCAAGGTGGAAACGCCGGTTCGAATCCGGCCGGGACCGCACAGCATCGAAGGATCGACCGGAACGGGAGCAGCGGTGCGGGACGCGGAGCTGGTCGAGTTCTCGCGTTTGGTCCGTGCGTTCAGCGAACTTCCGGTGGACGACCCGTCACGGCTGCGGGCGGAGCGCGTCGCCGAGTCCTTCGCGCGCGGGGGCCGGCGGCTACGTCGCCAGGAGCGACGGGACGAAGCGAGGGAGGCGGACGCCGCGCTGCGCGCGCGGACCGCCATGGGCGCCGCCGCCCGTCGTGAGGACGCCCCGCTCAGCGTGCCGTCTGGGAACGAGCCCGCCGGGGAGCTGCTCAAGCCGTGTCGCTGCTACGTGTGCAAGCGGCCCTACCAGCAGCTGGACGCCTTCTACCACAGGCTCTGCCCCGTCTGCGCGACCGACAACTCCGCCCGGCGCGGGCTGACCACGGACCTGAGCGGACGACGCGGGCTGCTGACCGGCGGCCGGGTGAAGATCGGTTTCCAGCTGGCGCTGATGCTGCTGCGTGACGGCGCCGAACTTGTCGTCACCTCGCGGTTCCCGCACGACGCTGTGCGCCGCTTCCAGGCCGCCCCCGACAACTCGGCGTGGCTGGACCGGCTCACCGTCGTCGGCATCGACCTGCGTGACCCTCGCCAAGTGCTTGGTCTGTGCGAGGAGTTGCGCGCGAGCGGCCGTCCGCTGGACATCCTGGTCAACAACGCCGCGCAGACCCTGCGACGGCCCCCGGAGTCGTACGCCCGCCTCACGGCCGGGGAACGGGAGGCGCTCCCCGCCAGCCTGCGTGAACTCGTGTGCCACGCGCCGGGGTTCACGCCGATGCCGACGCTCTCCCCGGCCTGGCCCGCCGCCGAACTGGAGGCCACCGGCGGACCCGGCCACGTCCTGGACGCGGTCGACGAGGCCGGGCTGCTGCCGGACACCGCGCCGGAGAACTCCTGGTCGGCCCGGCTGGGCGGGCTGGACCCGGCCGAGGTGCTGGAGACCCAGCTGGTCAACTCCCTGGCACCGGCCCTGCTGTGCGACCGGCTGCTGCCGCTGCTGCTGGCCTCGCCGCGTCCACGTCGCTACATCGTCAACGTCACCGCCGTCGAAGGCCGGTTCGCCGTGCGGAACAAGACGGGCGGGCATCCGCACACCAATATGGCCAAGGCCGCCCTCAACATGCTGACCCGCACCAGCGCGGCCGATCTCGCCGAGCAGGGCGTGCACATGTGCGCGGTGGACACCGGCTGGATCACCGACGAGAACCCGGCTCCGAAGAAGAGCCGGATCGCCGACCGCGGCTTCCGCACGCCGCTCGACGTGGTCGACGGCGCGGCCCGGATCTACGACCCGATCGTGCGCGGCGAGGCCGGGCACCCGGTCTCCGGGGTCTTCCTCAAGGACTACCAGGAGGTGGCGTGGTGATCGGGCCGGTCGATCTCGGACCGCTGCTGGCGTGGCTGCGGGCCGGGCGGGCCACCGAGGAGCGGGTGGACTTCCCTTCTGGAACGGTGCTGCCGGACGGCCGACTCGACCTGTGCAAGTCGCAGGTCGGCCCAGACGGGGCGGCGCTGGTCGCGGACGCGCTGCGGGCGCGGGCGGAGACGGACGGAGAGCCGGGGCCAATCCGGCACCTGCTACTCGGGACGGACGGGCTCGGCGACGACGGCGCGGCCGAGGTCGCCGCCCGCAGCGCGGGCAGCGGCGTGCAGACGCTCTACCTCGGCTGTAACGGCATCACTGCCGTCGGCGCCTGCCGTATCGCGGACCACCTGCGGGCCTCGCCGCAGGCCGTGGTGGGGCTCTGGCTCAAGCGCAACCCGCTCGGCAGCCTGGCGGGGCACGCCAGCGCAGAGCTGATCGCGGCCGCGTCTGAGCTGCGCACGCTCGACCTGGTGCAGACCGGCCTGGACGCTGCCGGGCTGGCCCGGCTGGCCCGCGCCGTGCTCGATTCCGGGCGCCGCTTTGAGCGGCTCTACCTGGGCGGCAACCCGCTCGGCCCGGACGGGGCGGAGGCGCTGGGGCCGCTGCTGGAGGCAGGTGTGCTCGATGAGCTCTACGTCCCGGCGTCCGGCCTGGGCGACGCGGGCGCGTACACCGTGACGGAGGTGCTGCGCCGGGCGCCGCGCGGGCGTCTGCGACGACTCTCCCTCGCCAGCTCAGGGCTCGGCGCGCCAGCCGTCGCAGAGCTGGTCGCCGCGGCCGTGGCGGCGGACGTCGAACTGCTCGACCTAGGCAGGGTCAAAGCCGCCGCGGTCCTCGGGGCCCCGGATAACCGCGTCGACACCGAGGCGACGACGGCGATCGCCGCGAGCCTGGCCGCCGAGCCGCACCCGCTGCGGCACCTCGTGCTCAGCAACACCGGCATACGCAGCGCCCAGGCGCTGCCACTGCTCGCCGGAGCCGAACGGGCGGTCACACCGACCCGGTTCGTCCTGGGCAAGGGCATCGCCACCAGCGTGCGGCGACGTCTGGACGCCCTGAGCTCCGCGATCCAGTGGCCGGTCGTGCCCAAGGCCGTGGCGGCGGTACAGAGCGTGCACCGGACCCCGCCGCCCGGTCTCGGCTGATGTCTGGGCCGCATCGAAGCTATTCTGCGCCCCGTGATCACAGCCTTGCCAATAGCCGGGTGTCACCCTGCGTATCCATCGGCGTGGCGAACGCCTCAATGCAACACGCCTCTGGTCTTTCGAGGGGATAAGCGCGAAGCGCGCCAGGGCATGCCCTGGCGCGCTTCGCGCGTATAACCACGAAAAAACAGGTAACCCACAGCCCCAACCCACC
>NZ_JBEXXN010000104.1:0-5963 GCF_040630445.1 Streptomyces sp. NPDC005805 | reverse complement strand
GGCCGCCTGACACCCGTCGAATACGAGACCGTCATGACCACACCGGACCTCCAGGCCGCGTGACCAAACCTGTCACCCGAACCTGCACCAGACCCCTTTACAGCCACCTTCGGCTGGGTGGTGAAGGGGACTGCGTCGACGGGCTACGGCACGGGCTCCCCGGCGAGGAACCAGAGTCACATGCTGCATCCGTGCCGATTCTGCGGAGTCGTCCGCTGCCGTCAGCGTCACGTTCATGAGCACTTCGCGCATGATGACTTTCATCTCGAGCAGGGCTAGCTGAGCACCGGCGCAGTATCTACGTCCCCCTCCGAAAGGGAGCCATGCCTGACGGGTCTCGGCAGGAACATCCCCCATGAAGCGTTCCGGTTCAAATACCTCCGGCTTCGCGAAGTATCGGGAGTCCTGGTGGATCAGGGCGATTACTGGCGTGATCGCCCAGCCCGCAGGCACGGTGTAGTCGCCGATCGAGACTGCGTGACGGAGTCGGCGTGGCGCATCCCAAACAACCGGACGTGAACGCAGAGCCTCTTTCACGACTGCTTCCAGGTATCTGTCGTCGGCTTCGTGCTGCAGCGCGTTCTCCAGCCGGGAGAGCACCGAAGGCGTTCTCATCAATCTCTCGAACGCCCAGGCAAGCGCGGTCGCCGTGGTCTCATGGCCTGCAGTGAGCAGTGCCACGAGTTCGTCGCGGATCTCCGGATCGCTCAGTGGCCTTCCAGCCTTCCCCTGAGGATCTATAAGCCTGGACAGGACGTCCGTACCGGAAGTACTTGTCCGGGCCTTCCTTCCTTTTATCTCGTCGTACAGAATCGCGTCAACTCTGCGTCGAACCTTGTCCATTCGGGTGGTTGGCAGGAAAGGCACGCGGCGAGCAATGCGAGAACGAAAGAGGCTGTCCCTGATTCGCGGGGGCATGAAGATTAGAAGCGGGGATCCGGACTTCCTTATATATTCAGGAAGAAGGATGGCGAGTTCGGCGGAACGCTTTTCATCTGATATTCCGAAGACAACCCGTATGATCACCCTGAGCGTGACGCCTTCCACGCTTTCACGCAATGCAAAAGACTTACCGTATGACCATTTCGATATCTCTGTCGCGGCTATCTCATGGATCGCCTCTCGATAGCCCTGTACGCATCGACCGTGCAGTGTCGGGTTGATCACCTTTCGATGCTGCTTCCAGATCTCCCCGTCGGCTGTAAGTAGCGAGTTCTTGCCGAGCGAAGGTTCGAGGAACTGTCGCCGGACTTCTCCCGCCATGCCGGATTCCTCGTCGTGCGAGAAGGCTTCGGCGGCCAGGTGCGATGACGTGATGATCGCTTCCTCCGGCAGGCCGAGGAGTTTTATCCTGAAAACGTCACCGTACTTTTTCTTGTTCTTGGCGAGGAAACCGATCGGGTCCAGGAGAAAGCACAGGGTCTGGAGGAGTGGTGGGGTGGTGGGGTGGTGGGGCCAGGGGGAGTGCGGAGCGTCGTGGTCTGCATGCCTCAGTCGGTCCGTTCTGTCGGCGCGTGGCAGGTGCAGGAGTTCTTGTCGGGGAATCCGCACAGGTGGAGTGCATTCCTGAACGCGACGGCCGCTCCTTTGGCGACGACTCGGTGCGGTTTCCCGAAGAAGCCGCTGATCAGGACGCTGGGAGAGAGATTAACGACCTCGTGCCACCAGCCCGCCGGCACGTACAGCACATCGCCGGGCCCGAGGTCGGCTTGGAAGAGGGTGCCCGGTCCGAGGTCGCCGGCGCGGGCGAGATCGGCGTGGGTGCAGCGTGCGAGGACGGCCCAGGGGTCGTATTTTCCGGAGACGTGGCCCGCCTGCTCGACTGCTCCGGGGCGGGCGAGCAGGAATCGCTTCCTTCCCGACGCCACGGTGGCGAAGTTGTCGAGGATGTCGTAGTGCAGTCCGGTGCGTGATCCCCGGGGGCCGATCCAGGCGCTGCTTGACCTGATGCACCGTCGGGGGAAGAGCTCGTCCTGCCGCAGATCCCGACGCAGCTCGGGCAATCTCCGCAGGAGGTCGAATTCCTTGAGATAGGGAGGGTGGGATTCGTCCGTCTGATCCCCGGTTATGCCGTCCACATACGCGCCCAGCGTCGAAGTGCTGAAGCGGGTGGCCCCTGACTCCCGGTTTCCCACGACCAGTTGAATGGGCATGTCGGGCGCCAGGGCCCCGATGTACTGCGGAGTCCACTTGTCGACGGCGGGCCATGCGGCGGCCAGGCCCCGGAAGAGGGCAGGACCGGTACCGGGAAGCTGTCGGCGGGATGGGAACGGTGATGCTTCGACGGGTTCGACGGTCGGCATGGTGTCCTCCTAGAGGAATCGGAAGAGCAGTCCGCGGAACGGTGCGAGCAGCCCGACGGGCAGGAGGCGCAGTACGGGGGAGAGTCCGATCAGAGGGATGCGCAGCCGTATCACCGCGCCGTGGTCGAGGGATGCCTCGTGCGGGAAGTAGTCCGGCTTGTGCGCCACGATCTCCCGGAAACCCTTCTGATGGTAGTAGCGGAGCTGGGGGTCCCTCGGCAGGCCGTCCCTCTTCTCGTACACGTACGCGGAGACGTCGGGTTCGGGATTCTTCCTGCGCCAGCTCCGCAGGCCGGGAAGAGGTGAGCCCAGGTAGATGTCGCGCCATCCGGACCGGAGGGCGTACGGCCAGAAGAAGGCGAATATCTCTTCCACGGCCGCCGCGTCGATGCTACTGAGGCTGATACCGAAGAGTGATCTCGTCTGTGGATCTTCATCGTCCGAATGTGCACATTCGGACCAGTTCTTGGCGGCGGATATCTGCTGTCCGGACATGGGTCTCATGAACACCGAGGCCAGTAGCTCTCCGGTGGCCGAGAAGGCGCCGATGGAGAATCGGGGGAATCTCCTGATGCGGAACTCCAGGTCTTCCCTGGAGGCGGCCTGGTTTCGATCCCATTTGCGGTTCTCGAGTTCGATCAGCGCGTCCATATCCGAGATCTGGAGGAAGCGGACAGTGATTACCGCGGAGTCCTTCGAGAGGGTTGCGTTGTGCGCGTTCGCGCGTGGGCGAAGCATTGCTGTGTTACTCCTGCGAGGTCTGCGCGGTGGTCGCCGGAGCGCACGCGCGTGTGAACGACGGGGTTCACGCACGCGTCCGGAATGCCGCGGTGGGATGCTGGGCGTTCGGGTCCCCGACCTGGCGGGGACGCTCCTCCGCCGGTCTTCCTGAACACCAGTCAGCTTCGCGAGCGGGGACACACGGTCGCCTGAGTACAACCTACTCAACCGATCATGGAGCACTTTCAGCGTCGCCTCTCCCCCAGGGTGAGGACGGCTTCGGCGATGACGGTCATGGGGTTCGGGCTGATGGGGGATCTGCGGAAAGATCTGCCAGGACTTCAGCCGTGCGATGCCGCGTTCGACGGGTGCCCGGGCTGCGGCCAGGGCCCGGTTGACAGTGCGCTGGGTGAGGGTGAGCTCGCCGCCCGGTGGCCGTTTGACAGGCTCTTTGCACGCTGCGTCACCGCGCTGGAGAGACCGCCTGAGCTCGCCGATCCGTCTATGACTACTCAATCAGCACCGAGGCCGGGCCAGCGCTCATTCCCAGTGGCCGAGCCACTCCAGGGTCCAGGCCCACTACTTAGACGTCATCTCATTTGACGGGTTCGGCAGGCTCTCGGCCGTGGTGGGGATCGTTGAGCGGCTGGTGCCGGATGAGTTGTGGGAGCTGTTCCGGCGTGTGGTGCCGAAGGCGCCGACGTGACCTCAGGGCGGTGGACGACGGCGCCATGGGGACCGCGAAGTCCTGGCTGCCATCGTGTTCGTAGCTACGTCAGGCTGCACGTGGCAGCAGTTGCCGACGGCGTCGTCCGGGGCAACGGCTCATCGGCGCTGCGCCGAGTGGACGAAGGCCAGGGTGTGGGCCAAGCTCCACCGCCTGGTCCTCGACGAACTCGGCTCCCGCGGTGAGCTGGACTGGTCCCGCTGCGCGATCGACTCGGTGAACATGCGGGCCTTGAAAAGGTGCCTCTATGGCCTTCGTCAAGCCGTAGTGGGCGTGGGCGGCTGGTAGAAGGTGCCGTCGCGGGGCATGGCGAAGAGGACGTCGATGCGGCGTCGGGCCAGTGCGATGAGGGCAGCGATGTGGTGCTTTCCCTCGCGGCGTTTGCCGTCGTAGTAGGCGCGTGGCTCAGGGGCCTTGGCCCTTGATCCTGGACACACGAGACACTGGATCCTGAGGATCTGAGAACGGACATCTCGTGGTCATGAAGAACTATCCGCCGGAGTTCAAGGCGGACGCGGTCGCGCTGTACGAGTCGCGGCCCGATGCGACGATCAGGTCGGTCGCCACCGATCTGGGGATCAACCCGGAGACCCTGCGGAACTGGGTCCGGGGCCGCCGGGGCAAGCCGTCCACGAGGACGCCGGACACAGGAGCCGGCACGGCCGCCGTCCCCGTTGGAGGAGGAGAACGCGGCCCTGCGCAAGAAGGTCCGCGAGCTCGAAGAGGAACGCGAGATCCTGCGGAAAGCGGCGAAGTATTTCGCCGGGGAGACGCGCTGGTGAACCGCTTCCAGTTCGTCGCCGACCACCAGCGCCGCCACGGCGTGAAGCGGCTGTGCACCATCCTCGGCATCAGTCGCTCAAGCTTCTACTACTGGCGCCGGACGGTCGCGGACCGGGCCGCCCGGCAGGCGGCCGACGCGAGGTTGGCCGCCCGTATACGGGCGTTGCACCTCGAATCGGACGGAACCTACGGGGCCCCGAGAATCACCGCTGAGCTCCGCGAGACGAGCGGTGAGGCGGTCAATCACAAACGGGTCGCCCGGGTCATGCGGGCGTTCGGGATCGAAGGGATCCGGTTGCGCCGCCGACACCGCGCCACTGTCCCCGACCCGTCCGCGGTCAAGGCTCCGGACCTGATCGGCCGCGACTTTACCGCCGAGAGGCCGAACACGAAGTACGTCGGTGACATCACCTACCTGCCCATCGACGGCGGGAAGTTCTGCTACCTGGCGACCGTCATCGACCTCGCCTCGCGCCGCCTGGCCGGCTGGGCGATCGCCGACCACATGCGCACCGATCTCGTCACCGATGCCCTGGCCGCGGCGATCCGCACGCGGGGCAGCCTCGCCGGATCGATCATGCACACCGACCACGGAGCCCAGTACACGAGCCGGGCATTCGCCGAAGCCTACAGGTCAGCAAGGGTGAGACACAGCATGGGCGCGGTCGGGTCCAGCGCGGACAACGCACTCGCCGAGTCCTTCAACGCGACCTTTGAACGCGAAACCCTGCAGGGCCGAAGGAGCTGGCCGAGCGAGCGCGAAGCCCGACTCGACACCTTTCGATGGCTCCACCGCTACAACACCCGGCGCCAGCACTCCGACCTCGGGCAACGATCACCGATCGCCTTCGAGAACGCCCTGCACCCCACACCAACTACGCTGTCAACAGCCCCATAACCCGTGTCCAGGATTCGGGGTCAAGGCCCGCCGTGGGCAAGGACTCACACGCCTTCTGGTACGAGAAGGCGGCCGGACGCATCGTCCACAGGCCGTCGACCACCGACGAGCTCTCCCTCACAGTGCCGGACGTGGTGTACGCCGCCCGTGCCTGATCGCCCACACTTCGAGAGCCTGGAAGGCTTACGCGGCACCGGCAAGTCCACCGTGGCGCCGATGCTCGCCGCCGCCCGACAAGCTGTCCTCGTGCCCACCGTCCCGTCCCTCTACCAGCCGCTCAGACACGCGGTGGACGAGCGGACGAACGTCGAGGCACGGATGTGCCTCTACCTCTCCGCGCTGTTCACCGCGGCCGAGGAGATCCGACACCACCTCGACGCCGGTGTCCCGGTCGTCGTCGAGAGCTACTTCGCCCGGTGCCTCACCAACCACCGGGCCCTAGATGAGTAAGTCCGAAGTCTTGGGGCGCATGAAGCGAGGGTCTCGTTGGTCCGTTTGTGACGACAGACCTCGAAACCCTCGCGACTGCACT
>NZ_JBEXXN010000103.1:0-6024 GCF_040630445.1 Streptomyces sp. NPDC005805 | reverse complement strand
CGCTCCCCTCCCGCGCCGCGCCGCGGGCACGCCCGCGCGCGGCGGCCCCCCGTGCCGCCGCCCGCGCCCCGCCCCGGGCAGAGGGCTCAGCCCGGTGGCCCCCCGGTGCCGACCGCGCCCTCTTCCGGCGCGCGCGCCGGCAGCGCACGCGCCGTGCTCATCACGACGGCCCCGTGGGCCGCGGCCCAGCGCAGTGCCGCGAGGTGGTCCTCCGCCGACAGGTCGCCGACGGCGTCGCCCACCACGAACGGCTGGATGCCGTGCATGAAGGCGTCGGCCGCGGTGAGTAGCACACCGAGCCGGGCGAACAGCCCGCACAGCACGATCTGGTCGCGTCCCGCGCCCCGTAGCACCCGCTCCAGGCGGCTGCCGAGGAAGGCGTTGGGACGGGTGTGCTCGACGAGATGCTCTCCGGTGCGCGGGGCGAGCGGGCCGACGATCTCGGCGTCCGCCGGGTCGCCGATCCCCGCGCCCCACACCTCCGCGAGCAGGCCGCGCCGCTCCGGGTGCCGTACCGGCGCCTCGGCGCAGAACACCACGGGCATGCCGAGCCCGGCCGCCCGCTCCCGCAACACACCGATGTTCTCCAGGAGTTGCCCGGCCGGCGGTTCGCCCGGCGGGAACCGCCCGAGGAAGTGGACCTGCATGTCCAGGACCACCAGGGCGGCCCGGCCGGGCTCCCAGGTCCACGGCGCCGCCGAGGACGGCAGCCGGTCCTCGGCGGGCAGCGGATAGGGGGTGACGGCGCGCAGATCCATGGGACGGCTCCTCGCTGACACCGGCGCCGGCGGGGTGCCGGACAGCACACGGACGACACGGACGACAGGAACGACGACACGGGCGACGCCGACGCGAACGACGACGTCACGGACGGGACGCACGGGAGGGCCCGGCCGGCGCCGGGCGCACACCGCCGTGCGACTTAGATAAGGCTAACCTAACCTAACACCTGTTCGGGTGGTCCCCCGGAGGCCCGTCCTGTCCGGCCCACTGCTCCGACCACGCCTTCACATGCGCCCCCGGCGTCCTCCCGAAGTGCTTGCGGAACGCCAGGATGTAGCCGTTGGTGCTCGTGAAACCCACCCGGGCCGCCACCGAACCCACCAGATAGCCCTGCGCCAGCAGGTCCAGGGAGCGGTTGAGACGCAGCCGGGTGCGCCACTCCGAGAACGACAGGCCCGTCTCCGTCCGGAACGCCCGCCGCAGACTGGTGGAGCTGGTGTGCAGCCCGGTCGCCCACTCCGTCGCCGTACGCGGGTCCGCCGGCCGGGTGCGCAGTTCCCGCGCCACCGCGAGGGCGGCCGCGCTCGTCGGCTCGGGCAGCGGCAGGCACTCCTCCGGTCCGCCGGTCAGCGCTGCGAACACCGCCGCCTCGTCGTGCTCCCGGCGCGAACTGCGCATCCGGGCCAGCAGCAGCCGGCGCTGCGCCCCGGTCACATTGACCACAGCGGGCGCCGTGTAGGGCAGGGTGTGCTCGTCCGCCTCGAACGCCTCGGTGAGCACCAGGGAGTCGGGCTCGAAGCGCGCGCTGTGCGGCACCCCCGCCGGCATCCAGAGCGCCACCGCCGGAGAGAGCAGGTGATCGGTCCCCAGCGCGGTGACCGTGATCCGCCCCAGCGGGACGAAGTGGAACTGATGGAACGTGTGGACGTGCGTGGGGTGCCCCTCGGCCGCGATGAAGCCGTCGTCCACCTCCGCGGTCCGGTACCCCTCGGCGGACGCGTGGTCCATCGTCCGCAGCGTGCCTTCCGTCACGACAGCCCCCTGTGTCTCCGGGGCCGAGTCACCGGCCCCTGAATGTGATGCCTGCGCCTCCGACTTGGATCGGCCGGAAGCGAGGTAAGGGTAACCTAACCTCGCGAACCACCCGTGAGGAGCCGAAAACCCCATGACAACAACGTCCCCGCCGGTGACGTCGACTTCACCACCGGCCCGGACCAGCTTCTCGCGCGGCGCCGTCTTCCTGGTGCTGGCCGCCGTCGCGGTGGCCGCGACCCTGGTCGCGAGCATCGGCCTGGGATCCCGTGACATATCCCCGCTGGAGATCGTCCGCATCCTGCTGAACCCCGGCGGGGAGGCGTACAACTCGCACGTCATGTGGACCGAGCGGATACCCAGGAGCCTGCTGGGACTGCTGGTCGGAGCCGCCCTCGGAGCCTCCGGCCTGATCATGCAGGCGCTCACCATGAACCCGCTCGCCGAGCCCGGCATCCTCGGAGTCCAGCAGGGCGCCTCGATGTTCGTGGTCCTCGGCATCCTCTACCTCGGAGTCACCGGCCTCCAGGGCTACTTCTGGATGGCGCTGATCGGCTCCGCCGTCACCTCCGCGCTGGTCTATCTGATCGGCACCCGCACCAACGCGGGCAGTTCCACCATCGGACTCGTCCTCGCGGGCGTCGCCCTCGCCGCCGTGATGTCCTCCCTGATCACGCTGATGGTCGTGCGCGACCAGGCGGTCTTCGCCCACCTGCGCTTCTGGTCCGTCGGCCAGCTCACCGGCCGCGCCGCGATCCTGGACGAGGTCCTGCCGTTCGCCGTCGCCGGACTGCTCCTCGCCCTCCCGCTCGGCCGCACCCTCAACATCCTCAGCCTGGGCGACGAGACCGCCCGGGGCCTGGGCGTCCGGGTCGAACGGGCCCGGCTCGCCGCCGCCGCCGTCGCGGTCCTGCTCTGCGCCGCCGCCACCGCCGCGGCCGGACCGGTCGCCTTCGTCGGACTCGTCGGCCCGCACATCGCGCGGATGCTGGTCGGACCGGACCACCGCTGGTCGCTGCCGCTCTCCATGGCCCTCGGCGCGGTCCTGCTCACCGCCGCCGACACCGCCGGACGCCTGATCGTCGACCACGGGGAGATCCAGGTGGGCGTGATGACCGCCGCCGTCGGCACCCCCTTCTTCGTCTGGCTCGCCCGCCGCCGGAACCTGGTGCGTGTGTGATGACGACCGTGCTCCCCAAGACCCCGACCGCCCCGGCGCCCTCCGCCGCCGAGGCCGTCGTCGCCCGGCTGCGCGCCGGCCGCCGGTCCCACAACCGCAGGACCGCCGTCGTCGCCACGGTGTGCACCGTGCTCCTGCTCGGCCTGACGGCGGCCGCCCTCCTCCTCGGCGGCGTCGGCAAGGTGGACCCGGCCGACGTGCTGCCCGCCGCGTTCGGGCTGCGCGACGGACTCGCCGACTACATGATCTTCCAGATCCGGATGCCCCGGGCCATGGCCGCGCTGCTGTCCGGCGCGCTGTTCGGCCTCGCGGGCGCCCTCTACCAGCGCCTGATCCGCAACCCGCTGGCCACCCCCGACATCGTGGGCATCTCCGCCGGCGCGGGCGCGGGCGCCACCACCGTGCTGCTCTTCGCGCCCGGCGTGTTCGCCCTCGGTGCGCCCGTCGCCGCCGTCGCCGGCTCCTTCGTCCTCCTCGCCGCCGTCCACGCGCTGAGCTGGCACCGGGGCGTGGACACCTACCGGCTGGTCCTCGTCGGCATCGGCCTCAGCGCCGTGTGCACCGCGTACACCAACTACCTGTTCACGGTGGCCGACGAGAACAGCATCGCCATCGCGATGCGCTGGCTCATCGGCAGCACCGCGGGAGCCGACTGGGACGGCGTCACCACCCTCGCCACCGGACTCGCCGTCTGCCTCACGGGCGCCGCCCTGCTGCACCGGCCGCTCACCGGGCTCTCCCTCGGCGACCAGCTCGCCACCGGGCTCGGCACCCGGGTCACCCCGGCCCGTGTCACCGCCCTGCTCGTCGGCGCCGCCGCCGCGGCCCTCGCCACCAGCGTGGTGGGCCCCATCGGCTTCGTGTCCCTGGTCAGCGGCCCCATCGCCGCCCGGCTGGTCGGCGGCGACCGGGCCATCGCCCTCGCCCCGCTGATCGGCGCCGTCATCGTCGTCGGGGCCGATGTCCTCGCCCAGAACGCCCCTCTGATCAGCCCGGTGCCCACCGGGGTCCTCACCGCGCTGCTCGGCGCGCCGTACTTCGTCTGGCTGATCCTTCGGCGCAGGCAGGGAGCCGTCACGTGAACCCGTCCACCACCACCGCGGCCCCGGCCCCCGAACAGGGCCTCCAGGCCCGGGGCATCAGCGCCGGCTACGGCGACGCCCGCGTCATCGAGGACCTCTCGCTGAGCATCGCCCCCGCCCGGATCACCGCCCTCGTCGGCCCCAACGCCTGCGGCAAGTCCACCCTGCTGAAGTCGATCGCCCGGCTGCTGCCCATCGCCGGCGGCTCGGTCCTCCTCGACGGCGCCGACATCCACGCCATGCGCACCCGGGACGTCGCCCGCCGCCTCGGCATCCTGCCGCAGACGCCCGTCGCCCCCGAGTCCATCACCGTCGGCGACCTCGTCTGGCGCGGCCGCCACCCGCACCGCCAGTTCGGGCAGCGCCGCACCGAGGCCGACGAGCGGGTCATCGCCGAGGCCCTGATGGCCACCGGCACCGCCGAACTGACCGACCGTCCGGTGGACGAACTCTCCGGCGGCCAGCGCCAGCGCGTGTGGATCGCCCTCGCCCTCGCCCAGGACACCCCGACCCTCCTTCTCGACGAGCCCACCACCTATCTGGACATCGCGCACCAGATCGAGGTGATGGACCTGCTGGCCGACCTCAACGAGCGGACCGGCAAGACGATCGTCCTCGTCTCCCACGACCTCAACCAGGCGGCCCTGTACGCCCACACGATCGTCGCCATGCGCGACGGCCGCATCGTGCGCCAGGGCCCGCCCGAGGAGGTGCTCGACGCCCGCACCGTGTCCGAGGTCTTCGGACTGGACTGCGTCGTCGTCACCCACCCCCGTACCGACCGGCCGCAGATCTTCCCTCTGGGCCGCCGTCACCTCACGCAGGAGAAATGACCATGAACCGCCTCGCAAGACCGGCCGGCCGCCGCGGCGCCGCCCGGGTGCTCCTCGCCGCCACCGCGGCCCTCGCCCTCGTCACCGGCTGCTCCGGCTCCGACGAAGGCGACGCCAAGACGAAGTCGAAGCCCGCCGCCGGCTCCGAGGCGTTCCCCGTCTCGCTCACCAACGCGTGGGGCAAGACCGAGGTCGAGAAGAAGCCCGTCAAGGTGGCCACCGTCTCCGACGGCGACACCAGCATCGCCCTCGCGCTGGGCCTGGTGCCCGTCATCACCCCGGACGCCGAGGACGGCGGCCCGGTGCCCGAGTACAAGCAGCGCGCCGTCGACAAGCTCGGCGGCAAGAAGCTGAAGACCTACGACGACACCGACGGCACCGACTACGAGGCCATCGCCGCAGAGGCCCCGGACATCATCCTCGGCATGAACACCTGGTCGATGGACACCGACTACGCGAAGCTGAAGCCCATCGCGCCGGTCGTCACCTACGCCGACAAGAAGCATGCCGACACCCTCACCTGGCAGGAGCGGCTCACCACCGCCGCCAAGGCCCTCGGCCTGACCGCCGAGGCCGAGAAGGTCATCGCCGCCAACGACAAGGCGACGAAGGACGCGGCCGCCGCGCACCCCGAGTTCAAGGACAAGACCTACACCTACGCGGTCGTCCACCCCGAGCAGATCACCTTCATGTCCCACGCGGACCAGGACCCGGGCGTCTTCGAGCAGCTCGGCTTCCGCAAGACGGACAAGGCGAAGAGCTACACCGCCGAGAAGAACGCGGTGAGCCTGGAGAACCTGGACGAGCTGGAGGCCGACGTCCTCCTCATCACCTACCCCTTCGGTGACAACGGCCTCCTCTCCGCCGGCGAGCTGGAGAAGAACAAGCTCTTCCAGTCCCTCGACGTGGTGAAGAAGAAGCACTACGCGGTCGTGCCCTCGGAGAACACCCTCTCCTCCGCCGTCGCCTACCCGGACGCCCTCAGCTCCCCGTGGGTCGTCGAGAAGCTGACCCCGATCCTCGCCGACGCCGTCGCCGGCAAGTAGCACCACCGGACGGGCCGCCGGGCACCCGTGCCCGGCGCCCACCGCGCGGACACCTCGCCCGGCACCAGGAACAGCGCCACGTCGATGCCGTCGAGGGCGTCCTCGGTGAGCGCGACGACCTCGCACTC
>NZ_JBEXXN010000102.1:0-6332 GCF_040630445.1 Streptomyces sp. NPDC005805 | reverse complement strand
CGGGGCCGCCGCCGGCCCCCGTGGCCCCGCCTGCGGCTCAGCCGTCCCAGGCCCAGGACCGGCCCGCCGCTCCCGAGCCCGCGCCGCAGGAGCCGCCGCCCGCCGCCCGCCCGGGCGCCTGGCCCGGCGCCGCGGCGCCCGGCTCGGGTGCGCCCGGCGGGCAGGGCGCCCCGGGCCCCAACGGAACCGGCCCGGCGGCCGGCTCCGGCGACATCGGCTCCGGGCCCGCTCCCGCCGAGCCCGCCGCCCGCCGCCCCGGCGGCTGGCCCACCGCGGCCGCCCCCGGCCGTGGCACGCCGCCCGCCCCGTCGCAGCCGGCCCCGGCGGCCCCCGAGACGCAGCAGTCCCCGCCCGCCCCGGCCGCCGCGCCGGGCCCCGTCGCGTCCCAGGGCGCCGGCCAGGTGCGCAATATGTGGCCGGAGATCCTGGAGGCGGTCAAGAACCGCCGGCGCTTCACCTGGATCCTCCTCAGCCAGAACGCGCAGGTCGCCGGCTTCGACGGCACCACCCTCCAGCTCGGCTTCATCAACGCGGGCGCCCGCGACAACTTCGCGAGCAGCGGCAGCGAGGACGTCCTCCGGCAGGCCCTCGCCGAGCAGTTCAACGTGCAGTGGAAGGTCGAGGCGATCGTCGACCCGTCCGGCGGCGCGGGCGGCCAGCCCGGCCCCGGTGGCCAGCCCCCCTCCGGCGGGTACGGCGGCCAGGGCGGCTACGGCGGCGGTGGCGGTCAGGGCGGCTACGGCCAGCCCCGCCCCCCGGCGCCCGCCGCACCCCCCGCCCGTCCGGAGCCCGCGTCCCCGTCCCCGTCGTCCTCGCCGGGGCCCGCCGCCCGGCCCGCATCCCCCTCCGCCACCCCGGAACCGCCCCGTCCGGCCGAGTCGTACAGCCCGCCGCCGCCCCCGCCGGTCTCCCTGGAGGACGACGTCCCGGAGGAGGACGACCCGGACCTGGTGGACTCGGCGCTCTCCGGCCACGACCTGATCGTCCGCGAGCTCGGTGCCACGGTGGTGGAGGAATATACGAACGAGTGACCGGCCCCTCCTCGGAGGCCCGTACGACGACCGGCGCCGCGCGGCCGTTAGGCTGGCGCCCGTGAAGGTCCTCGTCATCGGCGGCGGCGCCCGCGAACACGCCCTGTGCCGCTCCCTGTCCCTCGATCCCGACGTCACCGCTCTGCACTGCGCGCCCGGAAACGCCGGTATCGCCGAGGTCGCCGAGCTGCACCCGGTCGACCAGCTGGACGGCCGGGCCGTCGCGGAGCTGGCGACCGCCCTGGAGGCCGACCTCGTCGTCGTCGGCCCGGAGGCCCCGCTCGTCGCCGGTGTGGCCGACGCGGTGCGCGCCGTGCGCATCCCCTGCTTCGGCCCCTCGAAGGAGGCGGCCGAGCTGGAGGGCTCCAAGGCGTTCGCCAAGGACGTGATGGCCGCCGCCGGCGTCCCCACGGCCCGCAGCTATGTCTGCACCACCCCCGCGGAGGTCGACGAGGCGCTGGACGCCTTCGGCGCCCCGTATGTGGTCAAGGACGACGGGCTGGCGGCCGGCAAGGGCGTCGTCGTCACGAGCGACCTCGCCGCCGCCCGGGAGCACGCGCTCGCCTGCGGCCGGGTCGTCATCGAGGAGTACCTCGACGGGCCCGAGGTCTCCCTGTTCGCCGTGACCGACGGCACCACCGTCGTCCCGCTGCGCCCCGCACAGGACTTCAAGCGCGCGCTCGACGGCGACGAGGGCCCGAACACCGGCGGCATGGGCGCGTACTCCCCGCTGCCGTGGGCCGACCCCAAGCTGGTCGACGAGGTCCTGGAGACGGTCCTCCAGCCGACCGTCGACGAACTCCGCCGCCGTGGCACCCCGTTCTCGGGGCTGCTCTACGCGGGCCTCGCGATCACCTCGCGCGGGGTGCGGGTCATCGAGTTCAACGCGCGCTTCGGCGACCCGGAGACGCAGGTCGTGCTCGCCCGGCTGAAGACCCCGCTGGCCGGGGTGCTGCTGGCCGCCGCGAACGGCACCCTCGACACCCTTCCCCCGCTCAACTGGCGCGACGACGCGGCCGTGACCGTGGTCGTCGCCTCGCACAACTACCCGGACACCCCCCGGACCGGCGACCCGATCGAGGGCCTGGCCGAGGTCGCGGAGAAGGACGCCCCGCACGCCTACGTCCTGCACGCGGGCACCCGGCGGGACGGCGACGCGGTCCTCAGCGCGGGCGGGCGGGTGCTGTCCGTCACGGCGACGGGCAAGGACCTCGCCCAGGCGCGCGAGCGGGCGTACGCGGCGGTGGCCCGGATCCGCCTCGACGGGTCGCAGCACCGCACGGACATCGCGCGGGCGGCGGCCGACGGGTCCTGACCCCGGCCGGCGGGCCGGGGGACGAATCCCCGGCCACCGGACCCGCCCCCCGCGGTCCTACCCCGCACCCCCTGAACGACGCCCCCGAGCGGGCCCGGCGCAGCCGCACCGGGCCCGCTCGCGCGTGCGGCGCACCGGGCGCGCACCACCCCGGCGCACGGGGGCGTGAAACCCGATCCCGCCGACGCCCGTTTCGCCCGACCCTTTGACCAAAGCCATTCCATCGAGTGATGAGTCCCCCATCCGGATGACGGTCGCGCAGGCCCCAACTATGGTGCGGCGCAGGCGTTCCGGCACTTGGCTCACCGGCATTGCGATGTCGGTGGGCGGTGCCACAGTGGGGGAGTGACCAACACCGTCGCAGGGCAGAGGGGGTGAGGTCCGGCCGTGTCCGGTACCGGTTTCGCGGATTCGACGGGCGCGCGCGGCGCCCGCGCCAAGGCCCATGCCGTGCTGCGCGTCAGGGGCCGGGCGCTCGCCGTCGTGCTGCTCCCGGCCGCGGTCGCGGTCGTCCTGCTGGCCGGCGGCGCCACGGGCCGGCTGAGCGGACCGGGCTGGGACACGGCGCGCTGGGTCGCCGCGGCCGTCGCCGTGCCGGTGCTCCTGATCGCGGCCGCCGTGGCCCTCGTCATCCGGCGCGCCGTGCCCGCCCTCAGCCCCACCGTCGATCTGCCGCCCTCCTCGGCCCCCGATCTGTACCGGCTGGTGGAGGACCTGGCGGACCGGCTCGGCGTCCCCGCGCCGTCCGCCCTGGCGCTCACCCCGGACTGCGACAGCTGGCTGGAGGACCGTACCCACCCCGCGCACCGCGCCCCCGGCCCGGAGCCGCAGGGGGCGGAGGGAGCCGCGCCGGTGCTGGTGATCGGCTCGCCGTTCCTGTGGTGGATGCGGGTCGCCGAACTGCGGGCGGTGCTGGCCCCCGTCGTGGCGGGGGCCGGGCTCGCCGCCGATCCGGACATAGCCGCCGCCCGGCGCTTCGTGCGCGGGCTGGACGCGGCGGTCGCGGACGGCACCGGGAGCGGGCCGCGCCGGGGCATATCCCGGCCCCTGGGCCCGCTGTCCGCCTGGGCGGCGCGGGCGCTGCTGCGGGCGTGCCGGGAGCACGCGGCGGAGATGGAGCGCTGGGTCGCGGCGGCCGCGTCGGAGCGTGCGCAGGACGTGGACTACGGGCTGCGGATCGTGGCCCAGGAGCAGGTGGGCCTGGCGTACGCGGGCTGGGACCGGCTGCTGACGCGGGTGGCGCTGCCCGCGTGGCGGATGGGCCGCTGGCCCGCACGGCTGGACGCGGGGGTGGTCTCGGCCCTGACCGAGCTCTCGCGCCGCGACCGCCTCGCGGAGGGGTTCACCTCCCGGCTCGGCGAGCGGCCCGCGTGCGATCTGCTGGAGGAGCCCGGCACGGTGGACGAGGCGGTGTCCCTGCTGGCGGCCCGGCTGTTCCACGGCGGTCCCGGCGGCGCCGGACCGCACTGGTCACCGGTGGACTGGGAGCACTATCCGGCCGAGGTCGTCGACCGGAAGTGGCGCACGGAGGCGGCCCGGATCCATCAGGTGCTCGACGATCTGGGGATGCCGGAGGGCACGGGCGGGTCCGCCGGGCCCGCGAGTCCCACCGGCACCGCCGGGCCCACCCTTTCGCGGGTGATGGAGCACCTCTCGCGGGAGCCGGGCGGCGAGGCGAGCGACGGTCTGGCCGCCGCGATCACCGCCCGGACGGCCCGCGAGGACACGGAGGCGGAGGCCGCCGGCCAGGGCGGCGGAACCCCGGGCGCACCGGCGGGCGGGGCCCTCGCCCCGGGCACCGCCGGAGCCGAGGAGGCCCCACTCTGCGGCGGCGACCCGCTGCCCCTCTTCCCCCTCCAGCCACCCCGCACCGGCCGTGACCTGCTCGCCGACCATGTCGTGGCCATGGTGTGCTGCACGGCGATCGACACCGTGGGCGCCGCCCCCGGCCTGGACTGGCTCGACGGTCCCGTCCTCCTCATCGACGGCGAGCGGCGCTCGGATCTGCTGGGGCCGGTGATGAGCCTGGTGGAGGAGGGGGACGCCAAGCCGCTGCGGGTCTGGCTCGGGTCGCTCGGGGTCCGCCCGGAGAACCCGGTCCGGCTGGCCTGAACAGCGCCGCCCCCGGTCCGGGCCGCCCCGCCACCCGCCGACGCGGCGACCCCCGTGTCCCCGGTCCGGGCCGCCCCGCCACCCGCCGACGCGGCGCCCCCCGTGTCCCCGCCCGCCCCGGACCCCGCCGTCCCGCCCGGCGCGGCTGCTCCCGCGAGCCCTCCCGGAGCCGGCCCCCGTGCTTGATCCGGAGCGGTCTCGTCCGCTTCGCGTCAAT
Organism: Streptomyces sp. NPDC005805; assembly: GCF_040630445.1. NCBI lineage: Bacteria > Bacillati > Actinomycetota > Actinomycetes > Kitasatosporales > Streptomycetaceae > Streptomyces > Streptomyces sp. NPDC005805. The sequence goes on along the minus strand of NZ_JBEXXN010000102.1, from coordinate 1,657 downwards.
TCGCGACGAACGGTGACGGAGTGAGTGCGTTATGTGATGTGCTGGAGACCGGCGCTGCACAGCTCGGCGCCGTGGCGGACCGGGGCACCGAGGGAGGGCGCTGACATGGGGGCGGAGCAGATCCGGCGATGGGAATCGGGTGCCCTCGCCCACGCCGTCAGCGATCCGTTCGGCCAGGGCCCGCTGCCCTGGCTGCGCGGCAGCGAGAACTACTTCGACGACACCGGCCAGGTCGTCCCCTGGTACGCCGACCCGGACCTGGCGCGCGGCGGCTCCGGCCGCCCCCGCACCGCCGACGACGTGCACCGCCAGATCAAGGGCTTCGCCTCCCCCGGGGCGGCCTCGCCGGGCGGGGCGATCGACTTCCACGTCACGGTGGACCCGCCCCAGCAGTTCTCCGTCGACGTCTACCGCATCGGCCACTACGGGGGCGACGGCGCGGCCAAGATCACCACCAGCCCGCGCCTCTCCGGCATCGTCCAGCCCGCCCCGCTCACCGCCGACCGCACGGTCTCCTGCCACCACTGGTGGCTCTCCTGGCGGCTCCAGATCCCCTCGTACTGGTCGGTCGGCGCCTATGTGGCCGTGCTGACCACGGCCGACGGGCACCGGTCCCACATCCCCTTCACCGTCCGCGACGACCACCCGGCGGATCTGCTCCTCCTGCTGCCGGACGTGACCTGGCAGGCGTACAACCTCTACCCGGAGGACGGGCGCACCGGTGCCAGCCTCTACCACGCGTGGGACGAGGACGGCCGGCTCCTCGGTGAGCAGGACGCGGCGACCACGGTCTCCTTCGACCGCCCCTACGCGGGTGCCGGCCTCCCCCTGCACGTCGGCCACGCCTACGACTTCATCCGCTGGGCCGAGCGCTACGGCTACGACCTGGCCTACGCCGACACCCGGGACCTGCACGCCGGCCGGGTCGACCCCACCCGCTACCGGGGCCTGGTCTTCCCCGGTCACGACGAGTACTGGTCGGTGCCCATGCGGCGGGCCGCCGAGCGGGCCCGGGACCACGGCACCTCCCTGGTCTTCCTCTCCGCCAACACCCTGTACTGGCAGGTCGAGCTCCACGCCTCGCCGTCCGGGGTCCCCGAGCGGCTGCTGACCTGCCGCAAGCGCCGGGGTCCGGGCCGCTCCGCGCTCTGGCGGGAGATGGACCGCGCGGAGCAGCAGCTGCTGGGCATCCAGTACGCGGGCCGGGTCCCCGACCCCTCCCCGCTGGTGGTGCGCAACGCCGGGCACTGGCTGTGGGAGGCGACCGGCGCGGGCGAGGGCGACGAGCTGCCCGGTCTGGTGGCGGGCGAGGCGGACCGGTACTTCCCACGCACCGCCCTGCCCGAGCACGACGGCCGGATCCTGCTGGCCCACTCGCCCTACCGGGACGGCGAGGGCGCGGTGCGGCACCAGGAGACCTCCCTCTACCGGGCGCCCTCCGGGGCCCTGGTCTTCGCCTCGGGCACCTTCGCCTGGTCGCCCGCGCTCGACCGGCCGGGCCATGTCGACCCGCGGATCCAGCGCGCCACCGCCAACCTCCTGGACCGGATCTGCAAACGCGACTGAGAAAGTGTTGGGTAAGCCGTTGATCACTCGTGGTTGAGGTCTTCGGTGAGGCGTCGGGCTGCTTCGGTCTCGATGGGGCCGTGCGGCTCGA
>NZ_JBEXXN010000101.1:0-6658 GCF_040630445.1 Streptomyces sp. NPDC005805 | reverse complement strand
TTTTTTAATGATCCCGCGACCCCCGATATCTCCACTCCTTGTCCGACACTCTTCCCCTCCACGCCGCTCTGCCGATCTGGGTGCCCGAGGGCACCCGGACCCCACGGCCGCCCCCGAACGTGCGGGCCCCGCACACGAATCCCCCCGAACCCGTGAGGAAGCAACCCATGAGCAAGCTGCGCGTGGCCGTTCTCGGAGCCAAGGGCCGTATCGGCTCGGAGGCCGTACGTGCCGTGGAGGGGGCCGAGGACCTGGAGCTGGTCGGCGCCCTCGGCCGGGGCGACAAGCTGGAGTCCCTGGTGGACTCGGGCGCCCAGGTCGTCGTCGAGCTCACCACCCCCGCCTCGGTGATGGGGAACCTCGACTTCTGCGTCCGCCACGGCATCCACGCCGTCGTCGGCACCACCGGCTGGACCGAGGAGCGGCTCGCGCAGCTCGGCACCTCGCTCGCGGCCTCCCCGGAGACCGGTGTGCTCATCGCACCGAACTTCTCCATCGGCGCGGTCCTCACCATGAAGTTCGCCCAGCAGGCGGCGCGCTGGTTTGAGTCCGCCGAGGTCGTCGAGCTGCACCACCCGAACAAGGCCGACGCCCCCTCCGGCACCGCCACCCGCACCGCGCAGCTCATCGCGGCCGCGCGCGCCGAGGCCGGGTGCCCCCCGCAGCCGGACGCCACGGTGACCGCCCTGGACGGCGCCCGGGGCGCGGACGTGGACGGCGTCCCGGTGCACGCCGTGCGGCTGCGCGGGCTCCTCGCCCACCAAGAGGTCCTCCTCGGCGGCGAGGGCGAGACCCTGACCATCCGGCACGACTCGCTGCACCACAGCAGCTTCATGCCGGGCATCCTCCTCGGCGTGCGCCGCGTCGTCTCCGCCCCCGGCCTCACCATCGGCCTGGAGCACTTCCTCGACCTCGGCTGAGAGGGGTCCGCGATGCGCGCACGGATCACGTACTTCGTCACGGCGGCCGTCCTGGTCGTCTACTTCGTCCTGGTCGGCGGCCGGGGCGTCCTCCTCATCCGCCACGGCACCCTGCTGACGGTCACCTTCGGGGTGGCGGTGCTCGTGCTGCCGCTGATCGGCGTCTGGTTCCTCTGGAAGAACACCCAGTTCGTGACCAGGGCCAACCGCCTCGCCGCCGAACTGGAGGCCGAGGGCGGCCTGCCCGTCGACGAACTGGTGCGCACCCCGGGCGGACGCATCGACCGCGACTCGGCCGACGAGGTCTTCGCCCGCCGCCGCGCGGAGACGGAGGACACGCCGGACGACTGGCGCTGCTGGTTCCGGCTGGCCGTCGCGTACCACGACGCCCGGGACACCCCGCGGGCCCGCAAGGCCATGCAGCGCGCGATCGCCCTGCACGACGGCCGGCCCGTCGCGCACTGAACCCACGGGCAGTGCCGCCTGCTTGGACGCCCGCTGCCCCGGACCGCACGGTCCGGGGCAGCGGGCGTACGCGTGGCGCGTCGCGCGCCGGGCGCGCTATGCGTCGCGGTACTCCGCGCCCCATGCCTCGACCGTGTCGGCCGCGCGGTCGAACGCCTCCAGACGGGAGAGGAAGTCGGCGTTGTGGTCGGTGAGCAGCGGGATCTGCTCGCCGCCCTGCGTCACGAGCATCAGGGCCTGCCCCTGCACTGTCCGCGGCAGCCCCAGCCAGCGCACCGGCTGCTGCACGGTCCGCAGGGCCGTCGTCCGGTTCCACGGGAGGGTCGCGGTGCGGAAGAAGCCGACCCGCCGCACACCGTGCCGGCTCACCCACGCGCCCATGCGCAGCAGCCGGAGCGCGGCGGCGACGGTGAGCCCGCCCAGCCCCATGCACACCGCCGCGCCGGACAGAGCGCCCGCGAAGGCGATGATCATCGCGGCGATGAAGACGAACGACGCGAGGAGCAGCAGCACGGCCGCCGCGCCGACCCGCCACGGGCCCGGGCGGTACGGCCGGCGCCATGCGTCGTGGTCGTCGAAGGGCAGTGCGACGTCGTCCTCTTGCGTGTCAAAAGCACGATCGGCCGTCAGAAAGGGCAGGGGCACGACGGATCCTCACTCACCAGCACGCTCACGGGGGCGGTGCACGCTCAATTGGGGCTGTGCCCGGTGAGGCTACCGAGACGCGGGAGGAGGAACCACCCCCGGGGTCCGGGGCACGCCGCGCGCGCCCCGGAATGACCCTCCTCAGCGCCCCTGGGACGCCTCGGAGGTCTGGGAGTGGCCCGGGTCCGCCGGGGACTCCAGAGCCGGTATACCGAAGAGGAGCGAGCCCACCAGGCCGCCGACGAGTGTCAGCCCGATCATCACGCGCCCGAGCACCTGCGACGCGCTCGGCCGCTGTCTGGGCGGGGGCGCGACATTGCTGCGGAAGGCGTCCGCCTCGGCGACGAACGTGAACGGGACGGCCTCGCGCCTGCGGGCACCGCCGAGAGGTCGGCGGACGGTGGACATAGCCGGGTCTCCTTCGGGACGTGACGGACGGTCGTGGGGCGGAGGCGCCGGCCCCTGCGGGCCGCCGCTTTCCGCTGCTATCCGTACAGACGTACGCAGGGCGCATTTGGTGCCCGATTCGGGATCTTTTCTCGCGACCCCGGGAAACGTGCCGGTCCGCGCGCTCGTTAAGGTGAGCGCCGCCGTTGCTCTCACTGGAAGGACCCCTCCGTGGCCGACACCCCCGCCGACGTCAAGCCGAGCTTCCGCAGCGACGTCACGGTCGAGCTGGTGAAGCACACCGCCGGCGACTCGGACGTGCTGTGGGCGGCACGCGTCTCCACCGCGGGTGAGCAGTCCCTCGACGAGCTCTCCAAGGACCCGGAGCGCTCCAAGGGGCTCATCAACTACCTGATGCGCGACCGCCACGGCAGCCCGTTCGAGCACAACTCGATGACCTTCTTCATCAGCGCCCCGATCTTCGTCTTCCGCGAGTTCATGCGGCACCGGGTGGGCTGGTCGTACAACGAGGAGTCCGGCCGCTACCGGCAGCTGGAACCGGTCTTCTACGTCCCGGACGCCGAGCGCAAGCTCGTCCAGGAGGGCCGCCCCGGCAAGTACGTCTTCGTCGAGGGCACGCAGGCGCAGCAGGAGCTGACCGGCCGCGTCATGGAGGACGCCTATCTGCACGCCTACGAGGCGTACCAGGAGATGCTGGCGGCCGGCGTGGCCCGCGAGGTGGCCCGCGCCGTCCTCCCCGTCGGCCTGTTCTCGTCGATGTACGCGACCTGCAACGCGCGGTCGCTGATGCACTTCCTCGGTCTGCGCACCCAGCACGAGGACGCCCGGGTGCCGTCCTTCCCGCAGCGGGAGATCGAGATGGTCGGCGAGAAGATGGAGGAGCACTGGGCCCGGCTCATGCCCCTGACGTACGCGGCCTTCAACGCGAACGGCCGCGTCGCGCCCTGAGCCCGCGCCCCTGAGTCCCGGAGCCGGCGTGCCCCCGGTCGGAGGGGGCACAGATGTACGTAACCCCTGGCGAAGTGTCCGTATTGCGGCGTTTCGTGAAGTTCATCTAGGCTGATCAAACGGACCCGGCACTGCTTGAACCCCCGAGCAGGCAGTGCCGGGTTCCGCATGCCACGTCGTACGTCACCTCCCCCGAGGGGACACCCTGCACAGAGCAGCGAGTAGCGTGTTACCCATGGCTCCGATCTCCACTCCGCAGATCCCCTTCGGGCGGGTCCTCACCGCCATGGTCACGCCCTTCACGGCGGACGGCGCACTCGACATCGCGGGCGCCCAGCGCCTCGCCGCCCACCTCGTGGACGCCGGCAACGACGGTCTGATCATCAACGGGACCACCGGCGAGTCGCCCACCACCAGCGACGCGGAGAAAGACCAGCTCGTACGGGCCGTACTGGAAGCGGTCGGAGACCGTGCCCATGTCGTCGCCGGCATCGGCACCAACGACACCCGCCACAGCATCGAACTCGCCCGCGCCGCGGAGCGCGCCGGGGCCCACGGCCTGCTGGCCGTCACCCCGTACTACAACAAGCCCCCGCAGGAGGGCCTGCTCCGCCACTTCACGGCGATCGCGGACGCCACCGGCCTGCCCGTGATGCTCTACGACATCCCCGGCCGCAGCGGCGTCCCCATCGACACCGAGACGATCGTCCGCCTCGCGAGCCACCCGCGGATCGTCGCCAACAAGGACGCCAAGGGCGACCTCGGCCGCGCCAGCTGGGCCATCGCCCGCAGCGGCCTCGCCTGGTACTCCGGCGACGACATGCTCAACCTGCCGCTCCTCTCCGTGGGCGCGGTCGGCTTCGTCTCCGTCGCCGGCCACGTCGTCACACCGGAGCTGCGCGCCCTGATCGACGCGCACCGGGGCGGCGACGTGCAGAAGGCCACCGAGATCCACCAGAAGCTGCTGCCCGTCTTCACGGGTATGTTCCGCACCCAGGGCGTGATCACCACCAAGGCGGCACTGGCCCTCCAGGGCCTGCCCGCCGGCCCCCTGCGGCTGCCGCTCGTCGAGCTTTCCCCCGAAGAGACCCGCCAGCTTGAGCTCGACCTGGCCGCCGGCGGGGTACAGCTCTGACATACGACTTCACAACTGAATAGCAGAACCCCGGCCGACGAGACCGACCAGGCGCGCAGCCTGCCCCCGGACCCGGCCGGAGCCATACGACAGACAGCACATGCACGAATGTCATGTACGCCACGTAGCCGACAGCGCGTGGCGTGCGTGGTGAGGAGAGTCTTTTGAGTCATCCGCATCCTGAACTCGGCGCGCCCCCGAAGCTGCCCAAGGGCGGCCTGCGCGTCACACCGCTCGGCGGCCTCGGCGAGATCGGCCGCAACATGACGGTCTTCGAGTACGACGGCCGCCTGCTCATCGTCGACTGCGGCGTGCTGTTCCCCGAGGAGGAGCAGCCCGGCATCGACCTGATCCTCCCGGACTTCACCACCCTCCGGGACCGCCTCGACGACATCGAGGGCATCGTCCTCACACACGGTCACGAGGACCACATCGGCGGGGTGCCCTTCCTGCTCCGCCTGAAGCCCGACATCCCGCTGATCGGCTCCAAGCTGACCCTGGCCCTGATCGAGGCCAAGCTCCAGGAGCACCGGATCCGCCCGTACACGCTGGAGGTCGCCGAAGGCCACCGCGAGCGCATCGGGCCCTTCGACTGCGAGTTCATCGCGGTCAACCACTCCATCCCGGACGCGCTGGCCGTCGCCATCCGCACCCCCGCGGGCCTGGTCGTGCACACCGGCGACTTCAAGATGGACCAGCTCCCGCTGGACCGCCGGCTCACCGACCTGCACGCCTTCGCGCGCCTCAGCGAGGAGGGCATCGACCTCCTGCTGTCCGACTCGACCAACGCCGAGGTGCCGGGCTTCGTCCCGCCGGAGCGGGACATCTCCAACGTCCTGCGCCAGGTCTTCGCCAACGCGCAGAAGCGCATCATCGTGGCCAGCTTCGCCAGCCATGTGCACCGCATCCAGCAGATCCTGGACGCGGCCCACGAGTACGGACGCCGGGTCGCCTTCGTCGGCCGCTCGATGGTCCGCAACATGGGCATCGCCAGGGACCTCGGCTACCTGCGGGTGCCCGCGGGCCTCGTGGTGGACGTCAAGACGCTGGACGACCTGCCGGACGACGAGGTCGTGCTCGTCTGCACGGGCTCCCAGGGCGAGCCGATGGCGGCCCTCTCCCGTATGGCCAACCGGGACCACCAGATCCGCATCGTCCCGGGCGACACCGTCATCCTGGCCTCGTCCCTGATCCCGGGGAACGAGAACGCGGTCTACCGGGTCATCAACGGCCTGACCCGCTGGGGCGCCAACGTCGTCCACAAGGGCAACGCCAAGGTGCACGTCTCGGGCCACGCCTCGGCCGGCGAGCTGCTGTACTTCTACAACATCTGCCGCCCGAAGAACCTGATGCCGGTCCACGGCGAATGGCGCCACCTGCGCGCGAACGCCGAACTCGGCGCGCTCACCGGCGTCCCCAAGGACCACATCGTCATCGCCGAGGACGGCGTCGTCGTCGACCTCGTCGACGGCCGCGCCCGCATCGTCGGCAAGGTCCAGGCCGGATACGTGTACGTCGACGGCCTCTCGGTCGGCGACGTCACGGAGCCCGCGCTCAAGGACCGCCGCATCCTCGGCGAGGAGGGCATCATCTCCGTCTTCGTCGTCGTGGACAGCACCACCGGCAAGGTGGTGGGCGGACCGAACATCCACGCCCGGGGATCCGGCATCGACGACGCGGCCTTCACCGCGGTGATGCCCAAGATCGAGGAGGCGATCGCCAAGTCGGCCGCCGACGGGGTCGCCGAGCCGCACCAGCTCCAGCAGCTGGTGCGCCGCTCGCTGGGCAAGTGGGTGTCCGACACCTACCGCCGGCGCCCGATGATCCTGCCCGTGGTGGTCGAGGTCTGACCGCCCGAGGGCGGCGCGCGCCCGCCCGATAGCACGTACTGAGGAGCGGAGCACCCCGGATTTGCGTCGGGGCGCTCCGCTCCAGTACGTTGGCGTCTCCGCCTCAACGGGAAGCCGCTCACTCATGTGTGCAGCAGGCTGTGCCCGGAGGGGGCGGGAATTCCGACTCAGAATCTCTGATAAAGTCGGAGCCGCCGAAAGGGAAAACGCGAAAGCGAGTCCTTTGAAGCATTCCCGCCGACCGGGAATCGGACACGAAAGAGTCTGATAGAGTCGGAAACGCAAGA
>NZ_JBEXXN010000100.1:0-6857 GCF_040630445.1 Streptomyces sp. NPDC005805 | reverse complement strand
GGGGCCTCTGCCGAAGGGGCCCCGGACCCGCGGGGGGGGGGGGGGCCCGGGCCGGGCCCCGCCCGGCCGGCGGGGAGCGCTGCCTGATCCTGCTCGTGGACGCAGGGGACCAGGCGGACCGCCCGGTCGACGGGGCGCTGCCCTTCGGACGGGACGACCCCCGGCCGGGGTGAGTTCCCTGCCCGACGGCCACACCCGGCTACCGGAGAAGGGGCGGCGCTCCTCGGGCGGTCACCCGCCGGGACCCGGCCGGGAACGAGAGGCCTGCCTGCCGTACCGAGCCGGGCCGCGCCCGGCCGGGGCGGGGCAGCGGCATTCGCGAGCCGCCGCACCGGCCCCGGGCGCCCGGGGCCGGTCGGGACCTGCCGGGCGGGTGCATCGCCCGGCCGGCCCCGGCGCGGCGCCGGAAACGCGAGGGCCGCCGGGGCAGTGCCCCGGCGGCCCTCGCGCGTGCGCTGCGGGTCAGCCCTTGCCGGCGGTCGGCTTGGTGCCGGTGTCCGTGGCGGGGGCCGCGTCCCGGTCGGGCTCGGCGTCCGCCGGGCCCGGGGCCGTGTCCGGGTCGGCGTCGTCCGGGGCCGAGGCGCCGGACGGCGTGCCCGCGTCCGCGGACTCCGCACCGGCGGACGGCTCCGCCAGCGCCTTCGCCGTGGCCGGGCCCGGCTTCGACGTGTCGGAGGGGTCCGGCTCGACGATCTCCTCGCGGCCCGGGCGCAGCCGCGCCGAGACGATCATGTAAGCGACCGCGGCGACGAAGACGATGATCGAGGTCCACAGGTTGAGGCGCAGGCCCAGGATGGTGTGGGCCTCGTCGACCCGCATGTACTCGATCCAGCCCCGGCCCGCCGTGTACCCCGCGACGTACAGCGCGAAGGCCCGGCCGTGGCCCAGGCGGAAGCGCCGGTCGGCCCAGAAGACGAGGGCGGCCACGCCGAGGCACCACAGCGACTCGTAGAGGAAGGTCGGGTGGTAGGTCGCCAGGTCGACCGTCGCGTCCGGGCGGTGCTCCGGGTCGATACGCAGACCCCAGGGCAGGTCCGTCGGGCGGCCGAAGAGCTCCTGGTTGAACCAGTTGCCCCAGCGCCCGATGGCCTGCGCGATCGCCAGCGCCGGCGCCACCGCGTCGGCGTACGGCGGGAGCGCGATCCCCCGGCGGCGGCAGCCGATCCACGCGCCGAGCGCGCCGAGCGCGACCGCGCCCCAGATACCGAGCCCGCCTTCCCAGATCTTGAAGGCGTCGACCCAGTCCCGGCCCTCGCCGAAGTAGAGCTGGTAGTCGGTGACGACGTGGTAGAGGCGTCCGCCGATCAGACCGAAGGGCACCGCCCAGACGGCGATGTCCCAGGTGGTGCCCTTCTTGCCGCCGCGCGCGACCCAGCGGCGGTCGACGATCCAGAGGGCGGTGAAGAGGCCGACGAGGATGCAGAAGGCGTAGCCGCGCAGCGGGATCGGTCCGAGTTCGAGGACCCCGGTCGACGGGCTGGGAATGTAGGCGATGTCCATGGCAGACCCGACGCTACCCTGCCGGGCAGGGCCGACGGCAACCCACCCGGCAACGTCTGGGTAACGGGGACCTGCCCGTGCGGGCAGCGCCCCGGCCCCGCGGGGCAGCGTGCCCCCGGGCCGGGCGGCGACGGGCGCCGGTCAGGACGGCGAGGGGCCGCTGCCGGCCGGGGACGGCTGCCGGGTGCCCGGCTGCTTGCCCTTGTTCGCCTCCGCGACCCACTTCTTGAAGTTGGCCACCGAGATCTGCTCGTCTCCCTTCGTCGGGAAGACGGACTCCCCGTTGAGCAGGACGGTGGGCGTGCCCCGGAAGCCGCCGTTCTGGAAGGCGGTGTTGGACTTCTCCACCCAGCTGTCGTGGGTGCCGTCCTCCACACAGGTGCGGAAGGCGGGGGTGACCAGGCCGTCGACCTTGCCCGCCAGCTCGATCAGCTCGGCGTTGTCCGCGAAGGCGTCGTCCGGCTCGGGGGGCTGGTTCATGAAGAGGACGTCGTGGTACTCGGCGAACTTGCCCGCGTCCTGCGCGCAGGCCGCCGCGTTCGCCGCGCGCAGGGAGCCGGTGCCGCCCATGTTGCCGTCGATGATCGTGGCGAGGTGGTACTCGACCTTGATCTGGCCGGACTCCACCAGGTCGTGGATGGTGCTCCGCAGCGCGTTCTCGAACTGGGCGCAGGCGGGGCAGCGGAAGTCCTCCCACACCGTGAGGGTGGAGGGGGCGTCGCTCGCGCCGACGGGGATCGCGAGCTGCTCCTCGCCCTGGACGCCGCTGGGCGCGCTGAGCGGGCCCGCCTCGCTGGGGCCGTCGTCCTTGCCGGCGTTGGCCGCGACGAGACCGACGACCGCGGCCAGGCCGAGGACGCCGACCACGGCGGCGGCCACGATCAGGGTGCGGCGGCGGCGCTCGCGCGCCTTGTCCTTCTCTCGTTCGCGCTGGAGCCGCTCGCGCGCGGTCCCTCGGCGTTCTTGGTTGTCGCTCACGCCCCGCAAACGAACCGGGGAGGCGTCCGCGTGCCTCCCCGGCCCGGTTTCCACCCGTTCGAGTTACTTCGGGGCGCGGACCCCGGCGGCGAGTTCGCCCGCCAGTTCCCGTACGGCGGCGACGGCGGCCTCGTCGCCGTCCGCGTCGAGCATCCGCTTGACGAACGCGGAGCCGACGATGACCCCGTCGGCGAAGGCGGCCACCTCGGCGGCCTGGTCCGGGTTGGAGACCCCGAGCCCGACGCAGACCGGCAGATCGGTGGTGGCGCGGGTGCGCCGCACCAGGTCCGCCGCCTGGGCGCCGACCGACGCCCGGGTGCCGGTCACGCCCATCAGGGAGGCCGCGTAGACGAAGCCGCTGCCGGCCGCGGTGATGGTGGCGAGGCGCTCGTCCCGGCTGCTCGGGGCGACCACGAAGACGGTGGCCAGCCCGTGCTTCTCGGCGTGCTCGCGCCACAGCGCCGACTCCTGGACCGGCAGGTCGGGCAGGATGCACCCGGCGCCGCCCGCCTCGGCCAGCTCGGCGGTGAAGCGCTCCACGCCGTAGCGGTCGACCGGGTTCCAGTAGGTCATCACCAGCACCGGCTTTCCGGTCGCCGCGTGCGCCTCGCGGACGGTGCGCAGCACGTCGGCGATCCGGACACCGCCGCGCAGGGCGATGTCGTCGGCGGTCTGGATGACGGGCCCGTCGAGGACCGGGTCGCTGTGCGGGAGGCCGACCTCGACCACGTCCGCGCCGCCGTCCAGCGCGGCCTTGACGGCCTCGATGCCCACCTCGACGGTGGGGAAGCCGGCGGGCAGATAGGCGATCAGGGCGGCGCGGCCCTCCTCGCGGGCCCCGGCGAGGGTGCGGTTCAGCAGGTCGATGGTGCCGCTCACTTCGCGTCCCCCTGGATCTCGGCGGCGCCGTCGTCGGCGGAGGCGTCGGCCTCCACCTCGGCGTCGGTGTCGTAGAGCCCGAAATAGCGGGCGGCGGTGTCCATGTCCTTGTCCCCGCGCCCGGAGAGGTTGACGACGATCAGCCCCTCGGGGCCGAGTTCGCGGCCGACCTCCAGCGCGCCGGCGAGGGCGTGCGCGGACTCGATGGCCGGGATGATGCCCTCGGTGCGCGACAGCAGCCGCAGCGCCCGCATGGCCGCGTCGTCGGTGACGGCCCGGTACTCGCCGCGGCCGGAGTCCTTCAGATAGGCGTGCTCGGGGCCGATGCCCGGGTAGTCGAGACCGGCGGAGATCGAGTACGGCTCGGTGATCTGGCCCTCGTCGTCCTGGAGGACGTAGCTGCGCGAGCCGTGCAGGATGCCCGGCTCCCCCGCGGTGAGGGTGGCCGCGTGCTCGCCCGTCTCCACCCCGTGGCCGGCCGGTTCGCAGCCGATCAGGCGCACGCCGGCGTCGGGGACGAAGGCGTGGAAGAGGCCGATGGCGTTGGAGCCGCCGCCAACGCAGGCGACGGCCGCGTCGGGCAGCCGTCCGGCGCGCTCCAGGAGCTGGCGGCGGGCCTCCACGCCGATGACCCGGTGGAAGTCGCGGACCATGGCCGGGAAGGGGTGCGGGCCGGCGACGGTGCCGAAGAGGTAGTGGGTGTGGTCCACGTTGGCGACCCAGTCGCGGAACGCCTCGTTGATGGCGTCCTTCAGGGTGCGGCTGCCGGACTTCACGGCGACGACCTCGGCGCCGAGCATCCGCATCCGGGCGACGTTGAGGGCCTGGCGCCGGGTGTCGATCTCGCCCATGTAGATGGTGCAGTCGAGGCCGAAGAGGGCGCAGGCGGTGGCCGTGGCGACGCCGTGCTGGCCTGCGCCGGTCTCGGCGATCACCCGGGTCTTGCCCATGCGGCGGGTGAGCAGGGCCTGGCCCAGCACGTTGTTGATCTTGTGCGAGCCGGTGTGGTTGAGGTCCTCGCGCTTGAGGAACACCCGGGCGCCGCCCGCGTGTTCGGCGAAGCGGGGGACCTCGGTCAGCGCGCTGGGGCGGCCGGTGTAGTCGGCGAGCAGCTCGCCGAGTTCGGCGACGAAGGCGGGGTCGGACTTGGCCTTGTCGTACTCGACGGCCACCTCGTCGACGGCGGCGACGAGGGCCTCGGGGATGAACTTGCCACCGAAGGCGCCGAAGTAGCCCTCGCGGTTCGGGACCGAGCCGTCGGGATCGGGAACGAAGTAGTCACTGGGGTCGCTGGACATGGCGACGGTGCTCCTTGGGCGGGGGCGGCGGGCGCCCCCGAAGGTGTCGGATGGGTGCGGGAGGCTGCTGCGCGCGGGCGGGCCGGGCGGGGGGTGTTCCGGGTCGCCGGGGGCGTCGGGTCACGTCCGGGGTGCCCGGCGGTGCGGTCCGGGTCGCTTCCGGCCCGGGAGACGGGCCGGACGTCCGGATGCGGGCCGGACCGGCCGGCCGGTGGTCGGTCCGCTCGGCGGGACGTGCCGTGCCCGGGCGTACCGCCGCCCCGTGGTCCCGGATCCGGGCCGGTGCGCCGGAGACGGCGCACGGGACGGCGACGGGGCCGGCAGCGACATGCTGGCCGGGAAACGGTCACGTCACCGCCGGCGCGGCCTCACACCGTGAGGACGCCGCCGTGGTCCGTGCCGCGCGCGAGCGGGCCGCGCCATCGCATGCCGTTGACCTGGCCGGGCTCGTCGCCTATGACATAGCGGACCCGGCGTCCGTGGACGCGCCGGGCGGGGGCCCGGCAGCCGCGGGGCCGGCAGCCCCGGGCGAGGCGGGCGTAGGCGCCGCCGGTCGCCGCGGACGCGCCCGCGGCCCCCGGGCGCGGGCCCGGGGTGCTGCGGCGCGTGCGGCGGACGGCGGTCATACCGGGGTCAGCCCCGGCCGTGGCGCAGCGCGGGGTGGGCGCCGGCGGCGACGAGGTCGGCGACGGCCGCCTTGGGGTCGCGCCCGGTGACCAGGGACTCGCCGACGAGGACGGCGTCGGCGCCCGCGCGGGCGTACTCGATGAGGTCGTGCGGTCCGCGCACACCGGACTCGGCGACCTTGACGATGTGCGCCGGGATCTCGGGGGCGACGGTCTCGAAGGTGGACCGGTCGACCTTGAGGGTCTTCAGATCGCGGGCGTTGACGCCGATGATCTTCGCTCCGGCGTCCACCGCGCGCTCGACCTCGTCCTCGTCGTGGACCTCCACGAGCGGGGTGAGGCCGATGGACTCGGCGCGCTCGATCAGGGAGACCAGCGCCTCTTGGTCCAGCGCGGCCACGATCAGCAGGGCGAGGTCCGCGCCGTACGCGCGCGCCTCCCACAGCTGGTAGGCGGTGACGATGAAGTCCTTGCGCAGGACGGGGATGTCGACCCGGGCGCGGACGGCCTCCAGGTCGGCGAGCGAACCGCCGAAACGGCGCTCCTCCGTCAGCACGGAGATGACGGCCGCGCCGCCCGCCTCGTAGTCCGCGGCCAGTCCGGCCGGGTCGGCGATGGCGGCGAGGGCGCCCTTGGAGGGGCTGGAGCGCTTGACCTCGCAGATCACCTTGACGCCGTCGCCGCGCAGCGCTGCCACGCCGTCCTTGGCCGTGGGGGCCTTGGCGGCGCGCTCCTTGAGCTCGTCGAGGCTGACACGCGCCTGCCGTCCCGCGAGGTCGGCGCGCACACCTTCGATGATCTCGTCGAGCACACTCACGCGAGCGGCCCCCTTCCGGGACGGTGGCGAAACGGTCTGATTCAGCCTCTCGATGGTATCCGCAGGAGCGCCCGGGAACCGCATCCGGCCGCCGCCTGTCCCATTGTGTGGGACTTCCGCCCCCGCCCCCACCTGCCGTCTCAGGGCGCGAGGGCCGAGCCGAACGGCAGGTTCCGGACGACCGAGAAGACCACCAGCACGCCGCCGAGGACCCACCCCCACAGGGGCGGCACCCCGACCCTCATGGGCCTCCCGCGCACCGCGCGCACCACCCAGACGGCCCACAGCACGGCGAAGACGAGATACCCGGCGACGGCGGCGGCGTTCGCCCCGAACGCCGCCGCGAGGTCCCCGTGCACAAAGGCGTGCGCACTGCGCAGCCCGCCGCAGCCGGGGCAGTACAGCCCGGTCACGCTCAGCAGCGGGCACACGGGATAGTGCCCGGGCTCGTTCGGATCGACGGCCCCGACATACGCGAACGCGGCCCCGACCCCGCCGAGCACGGCCAGCGGGGCGACGAGCCGCCGCGCGAGCGGGGGCGGGGCGGCGGGGCCGCCCGGTGGGGCGGCGTGCGGACCGGGCACGCCCGGCCCGGCGCCGCCCGGCGCCCCGGGGAGGTCGGGGGCAGTCGAGGGCGGCAAAGGCGTGGGGTCCGGGGTCACGGGGTGATTGTGCACGGGGAAACGGCAGCGGTACAGGGGGGTGCGGGTGTCCTGGAGCCCGCGGAGGACACCGGT
Source organism: Streptomyces sp. NPDC005805 (assembly GCF_040630445.1). Taxonomy (NCBI): domain Bacteria; kingdom Bacillati; phylum Actinomycetota; class Actinomycetes; order Kitasatosporales; family Streptomycetaceae; genus Streptomyces; species Streptomyces sp. NPDC005805. The sequence goes on along the minus strand of NZ_JBEXXN010000100.1, from coordinate 22 downwards.
GGCGGCGAGGACGATCAGCATG
>NZ_JBEXXN010000099.1:0-6939 GCF_040630445.1 Streptomyces sp. NPDC005805 | reverse complement strand
GCCGTCGGGCCCGGGGCGCCGGAGGCGGCGTCCGGGGAGGGGGAGAGGGCAGGCTGGGGCAGTGCCCCGGCACGCCGGGGCATAGAGCGCGAATTGCGCAAGCGCAATTCGGATTCCGGCGCAAGCGCCGGAATGGAATTCCGCAAGCGGAATTCAAAAAGCAGAAGAATTCGCGCAAGCGCGAATTGCGGGCACCCGCGCAAGCGCGGTCGCCGGGGCTGGCAGCAAGGGGAGGTACGCCGTGCGCGGGCCTGTGTAGGGCTTGGGGTTCCTGGCCACCACCCCCGCAACGGATGTGACGGGCCATCGGCCTCACGGAGTGCCGGCCCCACCGCAGTGACGGGCTCCGCTGCGCTCCACCCGAACCCCTCCCCTATGCTCGAACCCGCCCTGGAGCGTTCACCGATACTCCGTCAACATACAGGAAGACCGGCCGTCCGTGGGCGAGATTGAGTCATGTATCACCCTGGGGAGCGAAGTTGGCGCGCGGGTGATGCATCGCGGGTTGCCACTGTGTAAAGTCTGGGAACAGACACCACACCCCCCAGCGCCGCGCACATCGCGCCGGGATTCCCTTTCTGATTACGCGCTGCATTCCGCGAAAAGGAGAACACGGGGCATGGCCGTGAAACTGCGTGACCACCAGATCGAGGCCGTTGCCGCTATCGTGCGCGGCTTCGATATTCCGCCGGGCGGTATTCCCTGGAACGGTCTTCGCGGACAGGTGCACGCCGCGTGTGGCACGGGAAAGACTATTATTTCCGCCGCGTCGGCAAAGCGGATTGTGCCCAAGGGGCGCATTCTCGTGCTGGTGCCGACGCTGGATCTCCTGGCGCAGACGGTGAAGGTGTGGCACAACGCCGGGCACAAGGGGCCGGCGGTTGCCGTGTGCTCGCTCCAGGACGATCCGGAGCTGTGGAGCATGAAGGTGCGCTCCACCACGAACCCCGTGCAGCTGGCGCTGTGGCACGGGCAGGGGCCGGTGACCATCTACGCCACCTACGCGTCGCTGGGGGTGCTCACGGAGGCGTTCGAGGGCGTCTACGGCCAGCAGCTCGCTCCGGTAGACCTCGCGGTCGTTGATGAGGCGCACAGGACTTCCGGCTCGATGGGTAAGGCGTGGGCGGACATCCACGACCAGACGAAGATCCGGGCTTACCGGCGGCTGTACCTGACGGCCACGCCGCGGATCTGGGAAGAGCGGCTGAACCGGGAGGTTGCCGAGGGGGTCCGCGACCCGCTGCCGCGTGAGATGGCGGCCTCCATGGACGACGAGAAGGTCTTCGGGCCCGTCCTGTACAAGCTCTCGCTTGCGTCGGCCGTGTCGCGCGGGTTGCTGGCGCGGTACCAGATCATCGTCCTGGAGCTCCAGGACCCGGTCGTCACGCCCGAGCGGCTGATGGGCGAGGAACGGCACACGGAGGAAGTTCGCGGGCAGCGCCTCGGAGCCCTCCAGGCCGCGCTCCTGCACACCATGGCCCGGCATGACCTGTCGACCTGCATCACCTTCCACCACCGGACGATAGAGGCACAGGCATACGCGGAGGGCCTGGAGCGCGTGGCCGCAAAGCTGCACGCCGACCAGCCGGAGAGGTACCCCGCTCGGATCTGGGCGGACTGGCTGTGCGGCGAGCACGTCCCCGAGCGCCGGCGTGGAGTCCTGGGCGGCTTCGGGTCCACAACGCTGCGGGCGGTGCTTTCGAACTGTCGTGTCCTGGGGGAGGGCGTCGACATCAGAAGCGTGGACAGTGTCGCCCTGTTGGACCCCAAGGGCGCCCCGCACGACATCGTCCAGGCCATCGGCCGGGCGCTCCGTCAGAAGCCGGGACAAGGGAAACTCGCTTCTCTCATCGTGCCGGTATTTCTCCAGCCCGGAGAAGAGCCGGAGGACATGTTCACCTCCGGCTCCTACCGGCCGTTGGTAAAAGTTCTTGAAGGTCTCCGAGCTCACGATGAAGAGGCCGTGGAGTTGCTTGCCATTCCTCAGGAGCCGCAGAAGGACATGGCCCAGCCCTCCGAGAACATCGGCACCCCGCCGGAGGAAGGCGAGGAAGAATCCCGGTTGCTGCTCCGTTTCGCGGCCCCCCGGGATCCGGTGATGGTCGCGGACTGGGTCAGCTTCAATGTGATCGACACCGAACGCCAGGACTGGGCCCGCGGCTGGGCGAAGCTGAAGACGTACGTCGAGCGGGTCGGAAACGCCCGCGTGCCCTACGGACACCGCGAGGGCGCAACTCCCCTTGGGCAGTGGGTCGCGGAACAACGACGCGCGTACGGGGTTGGGCAGATGACCGGGCTGCGCGCCCGGCGGCTGGAGCAGCTCGGCATGGTGTGGTCCGTCGCGGACGAACGCTTCCAGGAGAACCTCGAGGCGGCCCGCGCCTACTACGCCGACTACTGGACGCTGTGTGCGCCCCGGACCGCGACGGCGCTGGACCGGAAGGTGGGGCAGTGGCTGTCCAACCTCCGCCGCCCCGGCGCGCTAGCCGAACACCCCGCAGGGGAAGCCGCGTTGAAGGAGATCGATCCGGACTGGAACCCGCAATGGCCGGCCGAATGGCAGCGCCACTATGCCGCGCTGCGCGAGCTGCTGCGTGACGAAGAGGGCCCGGCGCAGGTCCTGCCCGGGTTCACGGTCCACGGGATGGACGTCGGGAGGTGGCTGGCCCGGCAGCAAAAGCCGGAGGTGTGGGCAGCCTTGGCGGAGGGGCAACGCGAGCGCCTGGAAGCGGTCGGCGTCGTCCCACCCGCCCCGTCGCCGAAGGCGCCCGCCACAGCACCCCAGAAGGCGCTGAGCGCCTTCGAGAGGGGCGTTGCAGCCTTGGCGCAGTACAAGGCCCGTACGGGCTCTGTGACGGTTCCTCGGGGGCACGTAGAACGGCTGGAAGACGGGACGGAGGTCAAGCTCGGGGTGTTTTTGAGTAACAGCAAGAGCAGGCGCGGGAGGCTCACGGCGGACAAGCTAGCCGCGCTCGCCGCGCTTGGGCTCGACTGGGCGATGGCGTAGGGCATGCGAGGGGAACGACAGCGTGAGGATCATGCTCGACAACAACATCTGGTCCTATTTGGGGGATCAGCGGGCTGGGAACCGGTTCAAGACGGTCGCTCATTCGCTCGGCCATCGCGTGGTAACCGCGCCGAGCGTCCTGCTGGAGGTGCTGCAGCATCCTCGCTCAGATATTCGGGCGGCCATCATCGAGGCCATCACGACCGCGACGGACGAGCGGCTGCGCAGCGAGGCCGACCGGGAGGGCGCCGAGGTCATCTCCGAGGTGCGCCGTCTACACCCGGAGTGGATGCGGGCAGTGCCCGATACCGGGCGCGAGGCAACGTGGCGTACGTACTGGACCAAGAGGTTCTGGCGGGAAGCAGTAGAGCACCACGACCGATTGCGTGAGGCGGAACCGGCCCGGCGGACCGCGCGCACGGTGCGCTTCCTAGTGGATAACCAGAAGGAACAGCGGGAGCGTTGGCGCGAAGCTGGCTTCGATCTCCGCGACCTCTCCCGGCTCACGCTGACCCCGAGTGAGGAGACCCCGATCGAACAGCGGGCTGGGTGGGCACCTGACGAAAGGATCGCGGCATGGCGGCCGTACAGCCAGGAGGTGTACTGGCATGCCTTCGCGCGGGGCCGCCGATCCGTGCTCACACATGAGGAGACCACTTACGCCGACTGGGTCGGCGCCCGGGTAGACCTCCGCGCCATGTGCGCCTCGAGGGAGGCGTTCAACCGGTTCTGGCTGTACGAGGTGGAACCCGCGTACATGCCACGCGCCTGGCTCCGGTGGGCGGCGGACACCGTGCAGATGGACATGAAGGTCACCGACGGCAACCCTCTTGATGTCCAACACGCCTCCTACCTGCCGGACTGCGAAGTGTTTCTCACCGCCGACAAGAACTTCGTGCGGGTGCTGGACCGCATCGCGGAGCAGGCCCCGGTTCCCGTGGGGCGGGCCTATCGGGTGGCTCCGGCGGCCCACGATGGCATCGTGGAGGCGATTGAGGCCAGCCTGCGCACACTCTGAGTCGCCGGGCACACGGCGGCCCGCCCGGGGGCTTCACTCTGCGGCTGCGGCACTGCGGAGCAGGGCTTACTGGTTGAGGTTCTCGTCTCGGATCATGCGGCGCAGGCTGGTGCGGGCTGCAGCGAGGTCGTCTTCCAGTTGGGTGACGCGGGTGTGAAGAGTGGTGTTCTCGGTGGTGGTGTGCTGAAGCTGGGCCGTCAGCTGGTGGTTGTGCTGGGTGAGTTCGTCGATGCGGGTGGTCAGGAGCTGGCTGCTGAGGGCGTCGAGTTGTTGTCCGAGATGGTGGCTCATGGCGGTGCGGAGCCGGTCGCGTTCTTCTCGGAGGGTGGTGATCTCCTGGCGGGCGAGTTCGAGGTCCGTGCGCAGGCCGGCTGAGGTCGAAGGACCGGGGAGTCGGCTGGTTGCGGGGCGTGCGTTCTGGCGGGTTTGTGCGGCGTGGATGTGTTCGCGGACGCCTTCGGCGTAGGTGAGCCAGGTGGAGACGCCGGCGGTGCGTGCAACGGCGGTGTGGGTGATGGGGGCGTCGTCGCGTTCGAGGCATTCGATGGCGGTCAGGACGCGGAGGCGTTTGTCGATGCTGTCGCGGCGGCGGGCCTGTGCCAGTGGGGCCGGGTTGCCGTTGGGGTTCATCGTGGATTTGTCCGGTGCGGGTTGAGGACGGTGAGCGGCAGGTGGGTGCGGGTAGTGCCGGCGCGGGCTTTGCGCAGGATGGCGCTGGCTTGTTCGAGTTCTTCCTGCTCGGCTGCGGGCAGGGCGGACAGGTGTCGGCGCATGCGGTCGACGATCTGTTCGAAGGCGGTGATCTGCGCGGGGAGGGCGGTGGTGACGAAGTCGGCAGCGTCCATCGCGTGGGCGGTTTCGCGGTCGGCGCGCAGTTCGTTGATGTGTTGCTCGATGGCGGGGAGGTAGGAGGGGTCGGGGCGGTAGTAGCCGCAGCCGGCGCACTGGAAGCGGATCGGGCATGTGTCGCCTCCGGCTTTGACGTTGGACGGTTCGGTGCATCCGCCGTAGGGGACGGCGACCGAGCGCAGGTCGTAGCTGCTGGGTGAGTTGGGTGTGGGGTGTCCGTGGCGGTCGACGATGTGGGCGGTGAGGGCGGCGACCGCGGTGCGTTTGCGTTTGAGGGAGACCTGGTAGTAACGCTGCGTCATGGCAATGGAGTGGTGGTCCATCAGCTCTCGGAGTACGTCGACAGGGGTTCCGGCGTCCGCGTGGCGCTGGGCGTAGGAGTGGCGGAAGGCATAGGGGTAGATCAGGGAGCGGTTGAAGGGGAGGCGGCGGCCGTTCGCGTCGGTGCCTTCGGCGTGGAGTTCGGGCAGAGAGTCGACCCAGGCGCGCAGGGTTTCGCTGATGTAGTTGGCGCTGAGGTGCCGGTCGGCGCTTTGGTCGCTGAGGGCGGGGAAGAGGCAGTCGTCGCCGCGGGCGGGAAGGTGGAGGTGGTCGCGGCAGTCTTGCCATCGGCGGATGTGCTCGGCAGTGGAGGCGGTGATCGGCAGACGGCGGCGGTGCCGGCGCCGTTTCCGGTTGTCCCAGATCAGGGAGGTTTGGTCGTGGTCGGTCTCCAGGCAGTCGCGGGGCAGGGAGGCGATCTCCAGGGGGCGACGGCCGGTGTCGCGCAGGAGGATGTAGACGGTCTGGTACAGCAGCTGAAGGTCGGTGGCAGGGATGTCACGGCGGCCTTGGACGTCCCCGAGGCCGAGCATGTGCAGATGGGCGTCGAGCTGCCGGATCACGGATTCGGGAACGGCTTTGCCGATACCGTCCTCGTCGACCTCTTCCAGGCGGATCCGGTGCTCGACGGGGTCGCGGGTGAAGGATCCGGCAAGGGTGTCGAGATGCCCTGAGCGGCGGCCGTAGTCGATCAGCTGGAAGAAACAGCCGGCGAGGGTCCGTCGCTGGGAGGACCGGTAGAGGGTGCCGTCCTGGCGCACGGCGGTGCGGATGGCGTCGACGACCGCGGAGGCGTCGGCGAAGGTCAGGACGGCCGGGCCCAGTCCTTGTCCCGGCCGTTGGGCCAGGGCCCGGGAGGCGATGATGCACGCGCGCATCGTGTTGGAGAAGACGTCGGTGCGCGGGGAGCTGGTGGTCGCCCAGTGCCGTACGAGGTGGCGCAGCCACGGCTGGTGGAGAGTGCGCAGGTCCGCGGTCCCGGACATGTGGCGGGGTGCGGATCCCGTCGTGGTGCGCAGGCCGATGGTGCGCAGGTCTAGGTGTATTGACCCGCAGGGTTGTTGACACGGCTGATCGGTGGCTGGCCTCCGAGTGCGGTGTGGCAGCGATGGTAGTTGTAGGTGTGGAGGAACGGTTCGAGGGCTTCGACGCGTTCGGTGTTGCTGGAGTAGGGCCGCTGGTAGGCCCATTCGTCGAGCAGGGTGCGGTTGAAGCGTTCGACCTTGCCGTCGGTCTGTGGCCGGTAGGCCCGGGTCAGCTTGCCGGTGGCGCCGAGGTGGGCCAGGGCGGTCTTCCAGGCCAGGCCCTTGCGGTAGGCCCAGGCGTTGTCGGTCAGTACGCGTTCGATACGGGTGATGCCCTGACGGTGGAAGAAGGCGGCTGCGCGGGTGAGGAAGCCCGCGCAGGTCGCGACCTTCTCATCGGGGTGGATCTCGCTGTAGGCCAGGCGGGAGTGGTCGTCGACGGCGGAGTGGACGTAGTCGAAGCCCATGCCCCGCACCGGCCTGCCCGCGTCGCGCCCCAGGACGCGGTGGCCGCCTCCGTCGGGAATCCGGCCGAGTTTCTTCACATCGACGTGGACCAGTTCGCCCGGGCGGTCGCGTTCGTAGCGGCGGATCACGGTGCCGGTCGGGCGGTCGAGCCAGGCAAGGCGGTTCAGCCGGTGGCGGTACAGGATGCGGTGCACGGTCGAGACCGGCAGGCCCAGGATCGGGCCGATCCGGGCGGGCCCGAGCTTGCGGCT
>NZ_JBEXXN010000098.1:0-8045 GCF_040630445.1 Streptomyces sp. NPDC005805 | reverse complement strand
GCTCCCGAAGCGCCCGCCGCGCCCCCGGCCCCGCCCCGGCCGCCCCGGCCGACGCGGCCACCCGCGCCGTGCGCCGCCGGGACGCCCGCCGTGCCCGCCCAGGCACCCGCGCCGCCCCCGTCCGTGCCCCCGGTGCCCGACCCGGCCCCGGCCACCCCCGCGCCCCGCGCACCCGCCGCACCCGCACCCCCGCCCGCCCCGGCGACGCCCGCACCCGCACCGGAGACGTCCCCCGACGCTCCCGACCCGGTCCTGCCCGTCAAGCCCGCCAAGGCGGTCGCGCCCCGGCCGGTCGTCCGCCCGGCGACCGTCGCGGACGAGGACGCGGCGGGCACGCCCTGCCCCTCCTGCCGCACGCCCAACCCGCCCGGTCGGCGCTTCTGCCGCCGCTGCGCCGCCCGGCTCGACCCGGCGGCCGCGCAGGCCGCGCTGCCCTGGTGGCGCACGGTGTGGCCGTTCCGCCGCCGAGCCCGCGCGGGCTCGGGCCGGGGCACCCGCCTCGTCGTGATCCTCGCCGTCCTCGTCGCCCTGTGCGCCGCCGGAGTGCTCCTCCTGCCCGCCGGGCGCGTCCTGTTCGAGGACACCCTCGACAAGCTCGGCAAGGCCAAGGCGGTCACCCCCGCGAGCACCGAGGCGAGCGCCGAACTGCCCCGGCACCCGGCCGCCAACACCACCGACGGCCTGAGCAACCGCTACTGGGGCGCGCCCGCCCCGGACCCCTCGGTCACCTACACCTTCGCCAAGCCCTTCCGCCTGGTCGCCGTCATCCTCACCAACGGCCCGTCCAAGTCCCCGGAGACCTATCCGTCCCAGGCCCGCGCCCTCCGCGTCACCATGGACGTCACCACCCCGGACGGCGACACCCACCGCAAGACCTTCACCCTCAGCGACAAGCCGGGCCCGCAGACCTTCCCCACCGGCATCAGCGACGCCAAGACCGTCCGCCTCACCCTCCAGGACCCGGCCGGCCTGAAACCGGGCCGCCATCTCGCCCTCGCGGAGGTCGAGTTCTTCCAGCGCACCCGCTGAACACGCCGCTGAACACGCGCGCCCGGGGCCGTGCCCACCACGTGTTCTCGTGGGCACGGCCCCGGGCGGGCGACGGCTCAGGTGCGGGCGACGGCCGTCAGCGGTGCCGGTTCGCAGGCGGGACGCAGCACATGCCGGACCAGGTTGAGGACGGACACCGCGGTGCCGCCCTCCGGCAGCCGCTCCTCACGGATGAGACCGCGCAGCAGCAGACCGCGCAGTGACCTGGTGACATCGCCCGGCGACCCGCCGACCAGGCTCAGCACCTCGTCCGTCGGGCAGGCGCCGCCCCGGCGCGCCAGCACGGCCAGCAGCCGGGCCGGCCCCGGGCGCAGGCCGCTCACCGTCCCTCGGATGAGCATGCCGAGATCGGGCTCCCCCATCGGCCCGGCGGAGGACTCGCCCGGGAAGAAGTCCCCGGAGAAGACGGGCTCCACCAGATGGAGGGGATTGTCCCGGGCGACCGCGAGCAGTTGCTCGGGCGCGTACATCGGCAGCCAGCCCGCCGCGGTGTTGAGGGCCAGCGGAATGCCGTCCAGCTGCCGGCAGAGTCCGGCGATCGCCTCGGTGACGGCCGCCGTCTGCCGCAGCGCGGGGCGCGTGTAGCGGACATGGGACGACATCAGCCGGACCGCCGCGCCCGCCGGGCGTTCCCCGCCCCGGTCCGGCCCCCCGGCGGGCCCCCCGACGGGCAGCGCCGCGAGGGGCACGGCCCGGGCGCCGAGGACCGGCAGCGGAGCCCGGGCCGTGACGAGCACCTGGAGTCCGTCGCAGCCCGCGAGCAGCCTCAGCAGGCTGTCGCGGTCGACGGCGGCGTCCTCGTACCCGTCGAGGACCAGCAGGGTCCGCCGGCCGCCGATGAGCCGGACCAGGTCCTCCAGCGGTCCGCGCCCCGCCAGCCGGTCGAGCGTCCAGGCGGTGAGCAGGGCCTGGGCGCGGTCCGGTTCCGGGGCCGGTCCGGACGGCAGCAGGCCGGTCGGGGAGGAGGAGACGGGCAGCCACAGGACGCGGGCCTCCCGCTCCGCCTCGTAGCGGCGGGCCACCGCCAGGGCGAGCCGCGACTTGCCCACCCCGGGCAGGCCCACCAGCGAGAGCAGCCGTTCCTGCCCGGTGAGCAGGGCCCCGGCGACCACGTCGAGCTCCCGCTCCCGCCCGATCAGCGGCGAGGTCGCCGCCGGGGGCGAGGCGACCTGCTCCTCGTACATCTGCCGCACGGTGCTGTCCACGGCGTCGTGACCGGAGCCGCTCTCCAGCAGGACGCGGTGGGAGCCGGAGAGGCCGAGCGCGTCGGCCAGCAGCCGGATCGTCTCCCGGCGCGGGCGGTGGGCCCGGCCGAGTTCGAGATCACGGATCGCCCTGACGCTGATCCCCGACGCGGTGGAGAGCTGTTCCTGGGTGAGCCCGGCCCGTCGGCGGGCGGTCTGGAGAGTGGCACCGAATCGCGGGAACTCGATGCCCGTGTGCACCTGGCGCATGCCCCTCACCTGCCTTCGCTGCGTGTACCCACGTCCGGATGCACTGTCATACGGCGACTCCGTGTCCGGCGTCGCCGACGCCGACCGCGTTCCACCCGAGGTCGGACCTCGGGCCCGCGGGCCGGGGGGAGTCCCAGCCCAGGTCCCCCGCGGCCGCCGGGTGGGCGTTCCAGCCCAGGTCGGACCGGGGTGCCACCGGCTTGGGGCCGTTCCAGCCCAAGTCGTCCTGCGCGGCGGCCGGGTGCGCGTTCCAGCCGAGGTCGTCCTGCGCACCGGCGGGCTGCGCGTTCCAGCCCAGGTCCCCCTGCACGCCCGCCGGGTGGGCGTTCCAGCCCAGGTCCGTCCTGGGCGCGATCGGCTTGGGGCCGTTCCAGCCCAGGTCGGAGGCGACCGCGTAGACGGGCGCCGTCCCCCGCGCCCGGTCGGACGCCTCCCCCTGCACGGTGAGCAGAACGCCGGCGGCCGCTCCCAGCAGCACGCCCGCCAGCGCGGCCTCGCGTGCCCCCCGGCACACGCGGCGCACCGCTCCGTTCGTCTCCCGGCCTCTTGCCGACCCCGTCACAGAAATCTTCGTCATGGCTGTTCCCCCCACAGTTGTGACATGGCTGAATCGGTTTGTTTCGGTGATCTGGAGGCTAGATCGCGGCGAACTAGGATCACCACGATGCAGGGGGGCCAGATCCTTGCATCGCAGAGATCTGAGGGGGGCAAATGGGGGAAGAGCGGGATCAAATACTGCCGGAGTTGCCGAAAGAAGCACTCGCCGCATACGAGCTGGCACTCAGAAGCACGGACCTCGCGCTGAACGCGGACGTTCCCGGGGTGGACGCTCTCGTCCAAATAGGACTGCTGGAGCCGACGGCCGACGGCACCCGGCTGAAGCCGGTCGATCCCCGTCTGGTGGAGGCCCGGCTCTCCGCCCAATGGCGCACCCGGGCATGGCAGATGGAGTTGCAGGCAGCGGAGGTGGAGCACCGGCTGGCGCCCACCCTCCAGCTCTTCATGGACCGGGCCCGGCCCGAGGGGGCCGCCCCGGCCGTCGAGTATGTGCACGGCATGCCGGCCATCCGCGACTTCGTCGACCGCGTCACGCGCGAGGCGACGGAGGAGATCCTCACGGCCCAGCCCGGCGGCGGCCGTCCCGCCCCCGTGCTGAAGGACGCACTGCCCCTCGCCCTGGAACACCTGGGCCGCGGAGTGCGGATGCGGACCCTCTACCAGCACCCGGCGCGTTTCAACGCCCCGGTCAAGGCGTACGTGGAAGCCGTCGTCGAGGAGGGGGCGGAGGTACGGACCCTCGACGAGTTCTTCGAGCGGCTCTTCGTCATCGACCGCTCGATCGCCATTCTGCCGACCGGCGAGGACCGCACCTCCGCCGCGGTGATCCACGACGAGGCGCTGGTGCGGTTCCTGACGGACGTCTTCGAACGGAACTGGCAGCGGGCCGCGCCCTTCGAACCCGGCACGGCGACACAGGCGTCGGCGGAGGTCCTGCCCGACATCCACAACATGATCAAGCGCCTTCTCGTGGAGGGGCTCACCGATTCGGTGATCGCGCGAAGGATCGGCATCAGCGAACGCACCTACCACACCCACCTGGCGCGCATCCGGGAGAGCATGGGTGCGCGGAGCCGCCTCCAACTCGGCTATCTCCTCGCGAAGGAGGAGCTGAGCAGAGGGGAGACGGCTCCGCGACCGGAGGCACCCTCGGACGACGCCTAGCGGGACAGGGACCGCCCTAACGCAGGCAGTGCGGCAGCCGGTGGACCGGGCCGGCCGGCGGCACGTCCGCGCAGGCCGTCCGGACCGTGGCGAGCACGTCGTCGAGGTGGTCGTTCAGGTAGAAGTGTCCGCCGGGGAAGACGCGCATGGTGTACGCACCCGTGGTCAGCCCGCGCCACGCGGCGAGGCCGGTGACCGGAGCTCCCCGGTCGCCGGCCCCGCCCAGGACCGTGAGGGGCATGTCGAGCGGCGGTCCGGGGACGAACCGGTAGTCGTCGCACACCTGGAAGTCCGCGCGGAAGACGGGCAGCAGCAGCTCCATCAGCTCCGCGGACCGCAGGACCTCGTCCGGCGTGCCGCCCAGGCACTGGATCCGCGCGGACAGTTCGGCGTCGGAGAGCTCCCGCACCGGGCGCCGGCGGCCGGGACGGTCCACCAGGGGCGGAGCCGCCATCCCGGACACCACCAGATGCCCGGGGGCGCGGTCCAGCTCCGACATCCGGCAGGCGACCTCGTAGGCCAGCAGAGCGCCCATGCTGTGGCCGAACAGGGCCCAGCGCTCGTCGGCCCGCTCCACGAGCGCGGCGCACAGACCGTCGGCGATCTCGGCGGCGGCCGTGGCCGACGGCTCGGCGAAGCGTGACTCCCGCCCCGGCAGCTGCACCGGGACGACATCGACGTCGGTTCCCAGGCGTCCGGCCCAGGCGCGGTAGGCGGAGGCTCCCCCACCGGCGTGCGGCAGGCAGTAGAGCCGCAGCCGGGAGGGGTCCGGGGCCGTGTTCCCACGGGGGAACCAGCGCCCGGCGGCGGTCGCCCTCCCGTCCGCCGTCGAGGTCGTCGCACTCGTCGTGGTCGTCGTGGTCGTCGTGGTCATCGTGCTCGTCGTCATGGTGGTTCTCCTCATCGCCGGCCGGTGGGCCGGGTCTCGGGCGCGGATCCCGGTGCGGGCGCGTGCGCCGCACCGACCGGGTCCGCGGAGTGCTGTGTTCCCGGCCCGCCCGCGGGCTCCTCGCCCATGTCGGCGAGCAGGGCGGCCACTTCCTCGTCCGACAGGTTCTCGATCTCCGAGAGCAACGACTCGACGCCCTCGGTCCGGCCCTCGTCCCCGCGCTGCGCCGCGAGCACGGCGATCTCCGAAGCCAGGGCCCCCACCTCCGGGTTCTCGAAGAGGGTGCGCAGGGGGAGCTGGACGCCGAAGTCCGAGCGGATACGTGCGGCGAGGCGGGTCGCGAGGAGGGAGTGCCCGCCGAGGGCGAAGAAGTCGTCGTCCAGACCGACCTGTTCGACTCCCAGCACCTCGGCGAACAGCTCGGCGAGCAGCCGCTCGTCCAACGTCACCGGTGCGCGGTAGGGGGCGCGTTCGGTGGTGAGGTCGGCGTCGGGCAGGGTGGCGCGGTCGACTTTTCCGTTCGGGGTGAGAGGCATGGTGTCCAGGGGCACGATCACGGCCGGGACCATGGCCTCGGGCAGCAGCCGGCCCAGCGCGGTCCGGAGGGCGGTGGGGTCGGCCCCGGTGACCGCGTAGGCGACCAGGGCGGTGGCGCCGGCCGCGTCCGGGCGGGCCAGCACGACCGCGTCGCTCACCCCGTCCAGGCCCCGCAGCGCGTTCTCCACCTCGCCCAGCTCGATCCGCTGGCCCCGGACCTTGACCTGGTGATCACGACGGCCCAGGAACTCCAGCTCCCCGTCCGGCAGATACCGCACCAGGTCACCCGTCCGGTAGAGCCGTGCACCGGGCACCGAACCGAAGGGGTCGGGCACGAACGCGCCCGCCGTCCGGGCCGCGTCGTCCAGATAGCCGCGCCCGACACCCGCACCCCCGACGAACAACTCGCCGGGCACCCCCACCGGCACGGGCCGGAGGGAGGGATCGAGCACATAGAGCCGCGTGTTGCGTACGGCGCGCCCGATGGGGATGTGCGGCCGGACCATCGGCGTGGTCGCGGTGAGGTGGGCGTGGGTGACGTCGTCGGAGCACTCGGTCGGACCGTAGGCGTTGACGATGTCGATGCCCGGGAAACGCTCGAACCACCGCGCGCACAGGTCCGGCGGCAGGGTCTCCCCCGTCACCACGAGCAGCCGCAGACAAGGCAGTTCGGGGACCAGCTCGGGTGCCGTGTCCCAGGCGTCCAGCGTGGCCCGCAGCAGAGACGGAACGACCTCCAGGACCGACACACGGTCCCGATCCGCCCGGGTGAACAGCCCGGTCGCATCCGACGCCGTGGAGTCCCCGTACACAGCGGTCCGGCCGCCTACCACCAGCGCGGCCACCATCTGCCACACGGAGATGTCGAAGGTCAGCGCCGCGTTCTGCACCAGCACATCGGCACCGGTCAGAGCGAGATCGTCCACCTTGGCGAGCAGGTGGTTGTTCATTCCCGCCCGGTGCACCATCGCGCCCTTGGGACGCCCCGTCGAACCCGACGTATAGATCACATACGCCAGGTCATCGCCCCCGCCACGCACCGGCACCAGCTCCGACAGCGCGTCCCCCGCCCCCGGAACCACCAGGACGAGCGCACCGGTTCCGGCTGCGGCGGCAATCGACTGGGCCTCGGCCTCGTGTCCCCGTTCCGCCACCACATACCGCGCGCCGGAGTCGGCGAGCATGTCCGCCTGGCGTGCGAGGGGCGCCCGCACATCAACCGGGACGTACGCCCCGCCGGCACCCAGCACGCCCAGGAACGCGATCACCGCGTCCACACCGCGACCGCCGGCGTAGACGACCCGGTCGTCCGCACCGACACCCGCCGCCAGCAGCACACCACTCAACCGGCTAGCCCGACCGACCAGCTCCGCGTACGACACCTCACCCGCGTCGTCCGACACCGCCACCGCATCCGGCGACGCGAGCGCATGCTCACGCACCCGGGAGACCAGGCACGCCAGCTCGTCCGCGCGGTCCGTCGCGTTCCACTCCTCCAGCAGGAGCGAGCGCTCCGCCTCCGACACCGCCGTCAGCTCCCGCACCCGCACACCCGCACCACCGGCCACCAGCCGGCAGCCGCGCACCACATCGTCCAGCACGCCCCGCACCGAGGACTCCACGAACACATCCGTGCTGTATTCGAGGGCCAGGGACAGCCGGCCGGAGTCGGTCTCCTGGGCGAGGAGCATCAGGTCGAACTTGGCCGTGGTCTCCTCCAGGGCCAGTTCCTCCATGCGCAGACCGCTGGGACCGGACGTGGTCCGAGGGGCGTTCTGGAAGGCGAGCATCACCTGGAACAGCGGGTTGCGGGAGTGGTCGCGCGGGACGCCCAGTTCGTCGACGAGTCGTTCGAAGGGGACGTCCTGGTGGGACAGGGCCTCGACGGAGGACCGGCTCACCCGGTCCAGCAGACCGGCGAACGACTCCTCGTCCGCCACCCGTGTCCGCAGCGGCAGGGTATTGACGAAGAACCCGATCAGGGCCTCCGTCTCCACGCGTGACCGTCCCGCGACCGGCACACCGATCACCACATCCGCCTGCCCGGCCCGACGCGCGAGCACCGCCGCCAGCACGGAATGCACGACGTTGAAGAGGGTCGCGCCCCGCTCACGGGCGATCTCGGTGAGCCGGGTGACCAGGTCGGGGTCCAGCGCGTCGAGAAGCTGGGCACCCCGGTGGGTCGGCACCGCCGGGCGGGGGCGGTCGGTGGGCAGGTCCAGCACGGGCGGTGCTCCATCGAGAGCGGTCCGCCAGTAGTCGAGCTGCTCCGCCAGAACCTCACCCGTCAACCACTCACGCTGCCACACCGCATAGTCCGCGTACTGCACCGGCAGCTCCGGCAACTCCACACCCTCGTACGCAGCCTGCACCTCCCGCAGCAACACACCCAC
>NZ_JBEXXN010000097.1:0-8633 GCF_040630445.1 Streptomyces sp. NPDC005805 | reverse complement strand
GGCGCGCCCGCCGAGATCGCCATGTCCATGATCTTGTGGATCTTGGTGGCGTGCGCCTCGCCCAGCGCACCGCCGAAGATCCGGAAGTCGTGCGCGTACACGAAGACCGTCCGGCCCTCGACCGTCCCCCACCCGGTGATCACACCATCCGTGTAGGGCTTCTTCGCCTCCAGGCCGAACCCGCTGGCCCGGTGCCTGCGCAGGGCCTCGATCTCGGTGAAGCTGCCCTTGTCCAGGAGGAGTTCGATGCGCTCCCGGGCGGTCAGCTTGCCCTTGGCGTGCTGGCGCTCGGTGGCCCGGGGGTCCGGGCCCTCGCGGACCAGCTCCCTGAGCGCGGTCAGCTCATGCAGCCGGTCCGTCCCCGTCGGCGTTCCGGCGGGTGTCGCGGCGGTCGTCATCGGTGCTCCTCTCTCGGTCCGTTCCCGTTCGTTCCGCTCTCGTTCGTTCCGTTCCCGGGTGTCGCGCCCTCGGCCGGCAGCACGGCGCAGACGCGCTCCCTGGCGGAGGCCAGCAGCTCGGTGGCGTCCTCGGCGTACAGGCACGCGGTGGGCAGGGTGCGGGCCGTGGTGCAGTGGTCCGCGTCGGTGCGCAGGGCCGCCGCAGCCACATGGCTGGGGTAGCCGGGCACGCTCCGCACGATCCAGCCCGGCGGACGCTCCGGCGCGCCCGGCCCGCGCCGCTCGCCCAGGTAGTCGGCGGCGAGGTCCCGGCTCAGCCCGGTGCCGATGCCCTTGAGGTACGCCTCCTTGCGGGTCCAGAGTCTGCCGAAGGCAACCGGCTGCTCATCGGCGGGCAACGCGTCGAGCTCCGCGCGCTCTTCGGGGTGCAGCGTGGGGATGCACAGCTCGGCCGTCTCCCGGGAGGGCACCTGCTCCACATCCACGCCCACGGGCGAGGTGGCCACCCCGAACACGGCCAGGCCGTGGCTGTGCGAGAGCGAGAAGTGCAGCGGCGTCGGCGCGTCCAGGACGACGGGGCGGCCGTGCGGCCCGCCGCAGCCGGGGCAGGGGGCGCGGCCGAGGCGCACCTCGCGCGGCGGCACGCCCACATAGGCGGCCAGCAGCCGGCGCAGGGCGACGTGCGCCGACAGGTACAGGAGCCGGTCGTGGGGCTGCACGAAGGAGGCGGCGCGCTCCTGTTCGCCCTCGTCGAGTTCGGAGGTCACCATGGGCGCGGGGCCGTCGTCGGTCCACGGCTGGCGCATGGACCACAGATGCAGGTCCCCGTCCGTCACGGTGATGGTGGCCGTGCCGGGGGCGGCCCGGTCGGCGACGGTGGGTGGCAGGGACGGGGTCATGGCCGGCGCACGCCCGCCCCGGCGAGCCGCGCGCCGGGATCGGTCACCGGGCCGAGGCGCCCGGCGAGCAGGGCGGCCACCTCCTCGACGGTGTCGTCCCGCAGCAGATCGGTCGCCTGCACATCGATGCGCAGGGCCAGTTCGAGCATCCGGCGCAGTTTCAGGGCGGTGATCGAACCGACGCCCTGGGTGCGCAGCGGGCGGCTGGTGCTCAGCCGGTGCGCGGGCGGGACGTCGAGGAAGCGTTCGAGTTCCCGGCATATGTAGTCGGCAATCATGCGGGTGCGCAGTTCGGTGCCTGCGGCGCGCAGTTCGGCGAGATCGGGCAGACGTTCCAGGAGATCTGGAATGGGCTTTTCAGCCATTGTCACACCTCTTTCCGTACGGGCGGGTCACGAGGATTCCGGGCCGTCTTCACACGGCGACGGGTGTCGCGGCGGACGCCGTCCCGGGGTGGTGCGAAGAATTCACCGGGGCGGCGGACGAAGGCAGGCCGGAAATCTCTCGGGAATGGTCCAAAGGTCCGCAGAACAGCTTTTCGACTGGCGTCTGACCAGTCAAGACGTGGTCGGAAGCGGTCGATAACCGCCCATCAAGCACCGGCTAAGCATCATCCCGGCCCGGCGATTACCAGCCGGTGAAACACTGCCCGATTACCGGCCGATGGCGACGGGGAGAAGGGGTAATTCCCCTTGTTCTGGTTTCCTGGGGAGAGCGTGCGCCGTCCGCGGGGATCCGGTCGGCCGTGCTGCCGGGACGCCATGTTTCCGTCACCGTCGTTGACGTGCGGAAGCGACGGTTCCTAACCTGATCCGGATCGATAACTGCGCACTGCACATAACGCGAGATGAGCCGCCCCATGAGACAAGCGCGAGCAGAGGGGACCCGCAGCGCCCTGCTCCTTGCCGCCGCCCACCAGTTCGACCGGCACGGCTACGAGGGCACCTCCCTCGTCGCCATCAGCGATCTGGCGGCGGTGAGCAAGGGCGCCCTGTCGTTCCACTTCAGCAGCAAGCCCGATCTGGCGGACTCCGTGCAGGAGCTGGCCTGTTCACGGGCGCGCGCGGAACTCGACGACCTCGCCGGGCGGGAGGTGCCCGGACTGCAGACGGTCGTCGACATGAGCTGCGCGGTCGCCCACCGGCTGGCCACCGACTTCCTCACCCGGGCCGGGCTGCGTCTCGCCCGGGAGCGGGGGACCGCGCCGGAGTCCTCGCTGAACTGCCGCTCGGTCTGGCGGGACGCCCTGCACGCCTCCGCGCTGCGCGCCCGCGAGGACGGCAGCCTCAACCCGGAGGTGGCCGAGGACGCCCTCGTGGAGCTGGCGCTCGCCCTGGTCGTCCACCAGGAGGCGGTGGGCCCCGAGGAGCCCTCCGGCACCCGCGACCGGGGTCCCTGGCTCGCCGAGGTCTGGCAGGCCCTGCTGCCCGCCCTGGCCCCGGCCGAACACCCCTGGACCTTCCGCACGGACGGCCACTGCACCACGACGGTCTCCTGACCCGGAAGGTGCCGGCCCGGCGGGTGGAAGCCGTGACGTGACGGCGGATCATATGATCAGCTGGTGCCCGTGGAAGCCATATGGACCAGCGCCGTGGCGGTCGGGGGCACGCTGATGGGCGTGGTGATCACGCACCTGTTCCAGCGCGGCGCGTCCCGGCGCGCCGAGCTCTTCGCCCGTGCCGAAGCGCTCCGGCAGGAGCGCATCGCCACGTACACCGCGTTCGCCTCGGCCCTGGAGGACTACCGCCACGGCCAGGCGGGCCGCTGGTACCACAAGGTGCGGGACCCGGACGGCGAGGCGTTCGTCGCGGCGCGCGACGAGGCCCACCGCCTCCGGGCCGCCACCCGGCAGGCGCTCTACCGGGTCAAGCTGCTCACCGGTGACCGGGACGTGGTCCTCGCCGCCGAACGGGCCTACGGCTGCACGCGGGACGTGTCGACCGCGGAGGACCAGGAGACCCGGGACGCCCTGGACTCCCGGGCCCGGGACGCGATCGAGACCTTCGTGACCCGGGCGGCGGCCCTGGTCCGCTGACCCGGCGGCGATCCTGGTCCGCTGACCCGGCGGCGGGCGGTCCGCTGAACCGGCGGTGACGCCGCCGGCCTCCGGTCAGGCCGCCGCCGGCGTCACTGCACGGTCTCCGGGGTCTCGTGCGCCCGGACCTCGGCGAGGACCCGGGTGCCGCGGTCCGGGGCGAAGTCGATCTGCGCGAGGACGGCGGGCAGCGCGATCGACGGCAGGGTGTAGCCGAAGAGCACCGAGATCCGCTCCTCCAGGTCCTGCCAGCCGGACTTGACCTGGGAGACGACCTGCGCGCCGATCCATGAACTGACCAGGAAGTGGCCGAGGTCGCGCGGCGAGACATGCAGGAAGACCTCCCCCTGCTCCTTCGCCTCGGTCACCGTCTTCGCGAAGGAGTCCGCCCACGCGTCCCACGGCCCGCCGCCCGCCAGCTGCTGGAGCCGCGGGTCCATCGCCAGCTTGGCGCCCGCCCGCAGCATGGTCTCCTGCGGCAGCCGGCAGGCGAGCGCCATCGCCGAGTCCACCAGCTCCTGGAGCTTGTACATCCGCTCCGGGTAACCCAGGCCCCCCACCTGCTCGTTGAAGATGCCCTGCACCAGTTCGTCCTTGGAGGCGAAGTGGAAGTACAGGGCACCCCGGGTGACCTGGGCCTTGTCCAGGATCTCGGCGATGCTCGCCCCGTGGTAGCCGTGTTGCGCGAAGACTTCCGCCGCCGCGTCCAGGATCGCTCGGCGGGTCCTGATCCCGCGCAACTGCTGTGCCATTGACGTCCTCCCACCGCACCACGCCGCCCCCTTCGGCTGAAGCGGTGCGTACATACCGGCGGCCGAGCGGACCACCGGGCAAGGAAAAAGAAACCGGATGCCTAGTACATTATCAACCCGGGCGCGGCCAGTCACCCCCGCTGCGCGGCCTCACCACGCTCCCGCGCCCCCGTCCACGGCCAGCACGGTGCCGGTCACGAACCCGGCCAGGTCGCTGCAGAGCCAGGCGGCCGCCTCGGCCACCTCCTCGGGATCGGCCACCCTGTTCTGCGGGTTGCGGCGCCGCATCCGCTCCTCGGTGGCGGGGTCCCGGGCGAACAGACCCTCCGCCATCTCGGTCCGGGTCAGGCCCGTGGCCAGGGCGTTCACCCGGATTCCGGCGGGCGCGTACTGCGTGGCGGCCGACCGGGTCAGCCCGAGCACCGCGTGCTTCGCCGCCACATAGGGCGCCCCCATGGAGGTGGCGCGCAGCCCGGCCACACTGCTGTTGTTCACGATCGCCCCGCCGCCGGCCGCGAGCATGGCCCCGATCTCGTACTTCATACACAGCCAGACCCCGCGCAGATTGACGTCGAGCACGGCGTCGAAGTCGGCGTCGGGCGTCTCGTGCAGCGGCAGCGGCTCGCGCACCGCGCCCGCGTTGTTGAAGGCCGCGTGCAGCTCGCCGTAGCGGTCCACGGCCATCTCCACCGCCCGCGCCACCTCCTCCGCGCGGGTCACGTCACCGGCCGCGCAGGCCACTTCGGCGCCCTTGTCCCGCAACTCGGCCGCCAGGGCGTTCAGTTGTCCGGTCCGCCGGGCCATCAGAACCAGCCTCGCGCCGTGTGCCGCGCCGACCCGGGCCGCAGCGGCGCCGATACCGCTGCTGGCCCCGGTGATCAGCAGGGCCTTCCCCGCCAGCAGTCCCCCCGCCGGCACCCCCGCTGCCGGTGACCCCACCGGCATTCCCCCCGTCACGGTCATGCCGCGAGCCCGCTCCGCGTACCGCCGCTCCGCGCGCCGGTCCAGACCGTGCCCGCCGCGGCCTCCGCGTCGATCCCGCGCAGGAGTTCGCCGTCGATCGCGTCGAGGGAGTCGACCAGGTGGCGCACCCCGGCCTCCGCCATGAGCTGCCGCTGGAAGCCGTGCGGGAAGGAGCTGGGGTGGCCGACGAAGGGCACGTCCAGCTCCCGCGCCTGCTCGGCCACCCGGGCCACGTCGTCCACGAAGAGGACCTGGCCGTGTGCCAGGCCGAACAGCTCGGTGATCTCGCGGATGCCCGGGCGGATGTCGTTGGTGCACACATAGCCGGGACCGTCGAAGAGCTCGGCGAGATGGCCGAGATGGCGCTCGAAGTGCGAGGCGTCCAGGCCGCCGTAGCAGACGGTCCGCAGGCCCGCCGCCCGCAGCCGGCGGAGCAGGTCCACCGCGCCGTCCAGGAGGTGCACCGGGTGCTCCACGGTGTAGAGCTCCCGCTCCTCCAGGTAGATCGCGATGGTCTCCTCGGGGGTGGTGCTCATGCCGGTGGCCTCGGCGAGCACGGCGGCCGCGACCAGCTGCGGCTGCGAGAAGATCCGGCGCTCCAGCCCGGCGGAGTAGTCCGCCCCGCGGCTGGTGACGAACCGGTGGATGACCGGGCTGAAGGTGTCGTTCAGGAGCACGCCGTCGATGTTGAGGGCGGCCAGACGGAGCGTGCTGAGCTGCTCGCTCATGCGAGTTCCTCTCGATAAACCAGACCGACGGTCCAGATACTGGCCTCCGAACTATTGAATGGTCCATGCATTTATGGCCCATGTCTCGGATCGTGGACCATGCGGTCGGGTTTTCCCTGATGGCCCGATCGTGGCGACTGGAGCCTGAAGGTACGTCAACTCATCCTGAAATCACGGCAAACGCCCAGGTGAAGGTGGGTGAGGGCGACGCTCGCCCGGCTGGATGCCGTGCCCGGGGCGGCTTCCCCGCTCCCGGAAGGCGCTAGCAAAAAAACCGTACAGTCAGTATCTTATGGCGAGCGACGCAGCTCTGCGTCGAGGCTCGCTCCACCTGTACTTGACCTGCACTCGTTCGCGCATCGTGCTCCATTTCGCCCTGGGGAGAGGCAAATGACCACCTCTGTGCATGCCGGCATGACAGTCACGCACAGCCAGGCTCCACACGCCGCCGCACCGCCCGCCGTTCCGTCTCTGACCATGACCGTCCCGAGGGAGTACGTGCACCGCGCGGCGGTCGCCGAGGTGTTCCTCACCGGCTGGCGGCAGAGCGGACCCGATCTGTGGACGGTCACCGCGCAGTGGCCTCGGGGGCACTCCTTCTACGGACCGGTCGCCGGGTACCACGATCCGCTGCTCTTCAGCGAAACCCTGCGGCAGACGGTCCCGCTGCTGTCCCACACGGTCTTCGACGCGCCGATGGATCACAAGCAGATATGGCAGAACCTGCGGGTCGCCCTGGAACCGGAGGCGCTGCGCGCCGAGTCCACCCCGGCCTCCGTCGAACTGCACATCCGCTGCACCGACATCGAGCGCCGGGGCGGGGCCATGCGCAGGATGCGGATGGACGTGACGGCCACCCGCGACGGCCGCCGGCTCGCCGTCGCCACCACCTCCTTCACCAACCACGGCCGGGCGCTGTACCGAAGACTGCGCGGGTCGTACGCGGACGCGGACGCGGCGATGGCGGACGCCGTCGCGCTGCCGCTCCCGGTCCGCCCCGAACTCGTCGGCCGCGACCGCCGCCACGACGTGGTGCTGGCGCCGACCTCGGCGGAGGGCCACTGGCAGCTCCGTGTGGACACCCTGCACCCCATCGTGTTCGACCACCCGAACGACCACGCCCCCGGCATGCTCCTGCTGGAGGCGGCCCGGCAGGCGGCCCAGGCCCTCCAGGGGCCCGCGCCCGTGCTGGCGGTGGGGATGGAGTCCTCCTTCCACCGCTACGTCGAACTGGACGCCCCCGCCTGGGTCGAGGGCGTGTCCCTCTCCGGCGGCGCGGGCGGCGCCGGCCTGGTGCGGGTGGCGATCGAACAGGAGGGCGCCCTCGCCTTCGAGTGCGTCGTCACCACCCACCCGGCGGGCTGAACCGACGAAGGAACAGCGGCGGAACACGACGGAGCCGGGCCCTGGAACAGGGCCCGGCTCCACCCGTTCGCGCCCGGGGGCGCGCGGGGTCAGTCGTTGATGCAGGTGTTGCCGATCGCCGGGTTCAGCAGACCGATCACGCTGACCGAGTTGCCGCAGACGTTCACCGGGATGTGGATCGGGACCTGGATCACGTTGCCCGACAGCACGCCCGGGGAACCGATGGCGGCACCCTTGGCGTCCGCGTCGGCCATGGCGGGCGCGGCACCGCCGAACGCCAGGGCGAGACCGGCGACGACGGCGGCAGCAGCCTTCATGTGCTTCATTTCGATCCTTTCAGCAGGGCGCGGTGCGCGGCACGGCTTTCGTGTCGTGCACTCCCGGCGGAATGTGCGGGCGTGCGCCCCCGCGTAACTGGTAACGAGGGGCTTCCCGTTCGGAAACCGCTTGGTGGCAGGCGGTTCGAAAAGTCACTCGTATGCCTCACCGATAATGATTCGAACCGGCTGGCGGAATCCGTCGAACAATTCGGTGGGCCAGTCGGTTCGGAAGGTCCGGGTGATTACCGGTGAATTCGATTCCGGACATACGGGCACCCCCGTACGCGAGGCGTACGGGGGTGCCTTCCGGCCCGTGATCAGCGGGCCCGGGGTCAGCGCGCGGAGGCGCCGTTCTCCGACAGGATCGGGATGTCGGAGAGGATGTGCGACAGCGGCTCGTCGCCCTTGGCCTGGGTGGAGTTCTCGACGCACTGCTGGTTCTGCGGGGCCGACAGGATCGGGATGTCCTGGACGGCGACCGGGATCAGGCCGACGAGGGAGCCCACGTTGGCCTTGGCCGGCAGGCCGATGCAGGGCTTGTTCAGGGAGCCCTGGACCAGGCTCATCTGCGGGCTCATGTCGCCGTGGGTGGCGGCGTTGCCGTAGGACTGCGAGGCACCGTTGCCGCTCGCGGAGAAGGTGCCCTCGTTGTCGCCGACGGCCAGCGCCTGCGGGGCCATGGCCGCGCCGGCACCCACCATGGAAGCGGTGACCATGGCCGTCGTCAGAATCTTCTTGATCACTTACTTGTCCCTTTTCGTTATGAACGCGCGAACGCGGTGCAGCCTGATCAACTGACGTGGCCGGGTTTGGTTTCGGGGGTTCACCCGATTGCCGCAGCGTGCTCGAATTGCGCCGGTGGGGCTATCGCGATCGGCCGGGGAGGTGAATGGATTCTTCGCGCCGGAGGCGGTCGGCGGGTGCGGCACAATAGGCGAATCCATCGAGTCGAACGAGCGGTGAATTCAATATGACAATTACGGCCGGTGCGAGCGGAACGGCGCCCTCGGTGTCCACCGGAGACGAGAACAGGGCCAGGAGCAGGCATCGCGCGCCGGAGGCCCCGCCCCCCGCCGCCATCGGTGCGAGCCGGGCGCTGGGGTGGCTGCTGGTGGTGACCGGGGCGGCGGGTCTGCTGGCGGCGTGGGTGATCACGCTGGACAAGTTCAAGCT
>NZ_JBEXXN010000096.1:0-9482 GCF_040630445.1 Streptomyces sp. NPDC005805 | reverse complement strand
AGCCGCACGGCCCCATCGAGACCGAAGCAGCCCGACGCCTCACCGAAGACCTCAACCACGAGTGATCAACGGCTTACCCAACACTTTCTCAGGCGCCGACCGGCCGGCCGGTGCCGTGCCCGGTCTCAGCTCCCGTAGCGCGCGGCCAGGGCCCGCACGGTCGCGGCGATCCGGTCGCGGAGTTCGGCCGGCGCCAGGACCTCGATCTCGGCGCCGAGCCGCAGGAACTCCCCATGGGTGTGGTCGACCGACTCGATCGGCACCCGGGCCTCGGTCCACCCCTCGCCGGCGGGCGTCACCCCGAGCCGGCGGGCGCCCTCCGGGGTGAGCCGCACCAGGGCCTCCCCGGTGTGCAGCCGGGCCCGGAAGCCGGCGAGGTATCCGGTCCAGTACGCGGCGAGGTCGAACCCGTCCGGCGGGGTGAACTCCTCCAGGGTCCGTACGCCGAGGATCTGGTCGACCCGGTAGGTCCGGACCCCGGTCGCACCGCCCGCGACCACGTACCAGCGGCCCGCCTTGAGCACCAGCCCGTACGGCTCCACCCGGCGCTCGATCTCCTCCGGCGCCCGCCACCGCCGGTACCGCAGCAGCACCGCCCGCCGCTCCCACACGGCGGCGGCGACCGCGGCGAGATGGGGTGTGCGGTCGGCGTCGCCGTACCAGCCGGGGGCGTCGAGCAGAAAGCGCTCCTGGATCCGCCCGGCGTGCTCCCGCAGCTCCGCGGGCAGGGCCGCCCGCAGCTTGAGCCGCGCGGTGGCGAGCGCCCCACCGAGCCCGAGGTCGTCGGCGGCCCCGGGCAGCGCGGCGAGGAACGCGGCCTGCGCCTCCTCCGCGGTCAGCCCGGTGAGCCGCGTCCGATACCCGCCCACCAGCCGGTACCCACCCGCATGCCCGGCCGCCCCGTACAACGGCACCCCGGCCGCCCCGAGCGCCTCGACGTCCCGGTACACGGTCCTGACGGACACCTCCAGCTCCTCGGCGAGCTGCTGTGCGGTCATCCGGCCCCGGTTCTGGAGCAGAAGCAGCAGGGTGACCAGGCGTCCGGCGCGCATGCGGGTCAGTATTCACGGCGGGGTCCATGTCTCCTGACAGGGGTTGTCAGGGAACCCCTCCTACCCTCCGGCGCATGAGCATCGTCGAACTCCGGCAGTACACCCTCCGTCCCGGAGCCCGGGACACCCTGATCGAGCTGTTCGAGCGCGAGTTCGTGGCCGGTCAGGAAGCGGTCGGCATCACCCTCGGCGGCCGGTTCCGGGACCTGGACGACCCCGACCGCTTCGTCTGGCTCCGCGCCTTCCCCGACATGGCGCACCGCCGGCGCGCGCTGGAGGCGTTCTACTCCGGGCCCGTGTGGCTCGCGCACCGGGACGCGGCCAACGCGGCCATGACCGACAGCGACGACGTCCTCCTGCTGCGCGGCCCGGGCTTCACGCCGCCGCCGGGCGCCCGCGAGGTCCTCGCGACGGTGTGCACGCCGCCCGGCCCGGCCGCCGCGTTCGACGCGTACGCGGCCCGGCACCTGACCCCCGCCCACGCCCTCCACCGCACCGAGCCCGCCGAGAACGACTTCCCCCGCCTGCCGGTCCGCACCGGCGAGGACGTCCGCGTCTGGTTCGGGCCGTCCCAGGCCCCGCCGTGGCCGAGCCGACGCCTGCGGCTGGCACCGGTGACGACCAGGCTGTTCGGCTCAGGGGCGGCGGGGGCGGCGTAGTGCTCGGCTCAGTCGCTGCCCGCGACTCGGGGCTCGGCGCGGCCCCACAGTTCCTCGGCGTGCTCCGTGAAGCGGTCGAACATGCCGTTGCCGCCGTGGCGGCGCAGATGCAGCAGCGGGGAGTCGTGCCCGACCAGGCGGGCGAGGTGAGGGGTCACCAGGGCGTCGTCGTCGAAGCGGAACACGGACAGGCTCACGTGGTTGACGCGTCCGACGGGTGCGTGATCCGTGCCTCCAGGCCGTCGAGCGGCCCCAGACGGTCGAGGTGTTCGAGCGTGATCCTGATCCGCGTCGAGACCGAGAGGGTGACGTCCTCGATCGCCTCACGCTGCCGGGTGACCTCCCCACCGGGGTCGCCGAGCAGGAACCGCACCCGGCAGCCGGACCCGGCCTTCCGCCGGACCGTGTCCGCGAAGTGGGGCACCTGGGTCCAGAAGAAGTAGTTGGTGTACCCGGCGAGGAACAGCTCCGACCGCGCCTCCTCCACGAGTTCGGCCCAGACCGTGGACGGGCAGGCGGACCGGTAGGGGTGACTGTGGACGAGTTCGCGGTCGTTCGCGGTCGTTCCCGGTCTTCACACGGTCCTGTACGGCCTTCGGCCACACCATCTCTTCGTCCACTCCCAACGCCCGGCGGGCGTCCGCTCGGTTCCTCGCGTGTGGTGTCAGATCGGCGTTCCCCAGCCGTCGTTCCACCTGCTTCGCGGAGACCCCTGCCCGCAGGGCCAACTGGCGGGGGGACAGCCCGGCATCGTCCATCGCCGACCTGAGTGCGGCATTCACGTCAAGCCTCCCGCCAGGGCCCTTCGGGCTTTCTCCGGACCGTAGCGGCGAAAGGCCCAACCGTCCTTGGTTCGGCGGAAGATACGTCCTCGGGGGGTGGCCACGATCCCCCGGCGACGCGCGACGCCCCCGGCCGCCACACGTGGTGGCCGGGGGCGTCGGAGAAAGCGCGGGCGTCAGCCCGCCAGGTGGCGTTCGACCGTGTCGACCTTCGAGGTCAGG
The DNA here is from genome assembly GCF_040630445.1 of Streptomyces sp. NPDC005805. Taxonomy (NCBI): domain Bacteria; kingdom Bacillati; phylum Actinomycetota; class Actinomycetes; order Kitasatosporales; family Streptomycetaceae; genus Streptomyces; species Streptomyces sp. NPDC005805. The sequence continues at coordinate 6,767 of NZ_JBEXXN010000096.1, read as the reverse complement.
CCGTCCGTGACGCCCGGGCGGAGGTCCGCCTTCAGGACGAGGGAGACGCGGGGCGCCCGCGCCTCCACCGCCGCGACGGCGCGTTTGACGACGTCCATGACCTCGTCCCACTCGCCCTCCACGGACGTGAACATCGCGTCCGTCCGGTTCGGGAGGCCCGATTCGCGGACGACGCGCACCGCGTCGGCCACGTACGCGCCGACGTCCTCGCCCACACCGAGCGGGGTGACGGAGAAGGCGACGATCACGCCGCGTTCACCGTGCCCTCGCGGCGGGCGCGGGAGGCGATGACGGCCGCGTCGGCCTCGCGCTTCAGCTTGCGGTCCGCGTAGAAGCCGCCGAAGGGCAGCACGGAGAGGACGAAGTAGAGCGCGGCGGTCTTGAGGTCCCACTTGGTGCGGTTCCAGGCGTCCAGCCAGAACAGCACGTAGATCACGAAGAGCAGACCGTGGATCGCGCCCATGACCGGCACCGCGTTGAACTCCGTGGTGCGCTTGAGCACCGAGCAGACCAGGAGCAGCAGGAACGACACGGCCTCCGGTGCGGAGACCAGGCGGAGGCGGTGGAGGGAGGAGGCGGTCTTGATGTCCACGTGAGGCACCTTCGACGTCGGGGGTGGGCAGGGCGGAACGGACGATCTTGTGAATCGGTGCACAAGCGCCCGCCCCATTGTGGCAGCCCACTTTGCCAAGCCTTTGTCAGGGGCCGGGTCTCAGGGGCGGGTCTCAGAGGCGGGCCTCAGGGGCGGGCCTCAGGACGGAGACCGGGCCCGTCCGGGTCCGGTTCCTCCCTGAGACCCCTGTCGAAGCACCAAATCTCCGGTTACCTTCCTCCCGTGGCAACGTTCCGACTGCAAGGCAGCAAGGTGCTGGCCGTCGACATGACCGGCGACACCGTCAAGGCGAAGAACGGCTCGATGGTCGCCTACGACGGCCAGATGACCTTCAAGAAGATGACCGGCGGCGGGGAGGGCATCCGCGGCATGGTGACCCGCCGGCTCACCGGCGAGCAGATGACCGTGATGGAGGTGAAGGGGCAGGGCACCTGCTGGTTCGCGGACCGGGCCAGCGACATCAACCTGGTGCGGCTCAACGGCGAGACCCTGCACGTCGAGTCGTCCAACCTGCTCTGCACCGACGCCGGACTGCGCACCGGCACCACCTTCACCGGGCTGCGCGGCGCCTCCCAGGGCAACGGTCTGTTCACGACGACCGTCGAGGGCACCGGCCAGGCCGCGATCATGACGGAGGGGCCCGCCGTGGTGCTGCGCGTCACGCCGCAGTACCCGCTGACCGTGGACCCCGGCGCGTACATCGCCCACCAGGGGAACCTGCGCCAGGACTTCCAGTCCGGTATGACCTTCCGCACCTTCCTCGGGGAGGGCGGCGGCGAGGCGTTCCAGATCCGCTTCGAGGGGGACGGCCTGGTGTACGTGCAGCCGAGCGAGCGGAACACGATCGGGGGCGACCTCTGATGCCGTTCCGCGAGATCAACTCCAAGATGGTCGAGGCGCAGGTCGCGCCCGGCCAGACCCTCTACTCCCAGCGCGGCGCGATGCTCGCGTACCGGGGCGAGGTCACCTTCACCCCGAACATCCAGGGCGGCCAGGGCGGGGTGATGTCCATGATCGGCCGGCGGGTCGCCAACGAGGCGACCCCGCTGATGACCGTGCAGGGCAGCGGCACGGTGATGTTCGGCCACGGCGGCCACCACATCCAGGTGATCGAGCTGGCCGGCGACACCCTCTACGTGGAGGCGGACCGGCTGCTCGCCTTCGACGGGTCGCTCACCCAGGGCACGATGTTCATGGGCTCCCAGGGCGGGGTCATGGGCATGGTCCGCGGACAGGTCACCGGCCAGGGGCTGTTCACCACGACCCTGAAGGGCCACGGCTCGGTCGCGGTGATGGCGCACGGCGGGGTGATCGAGCTGCCGATCACGCCCGGCCGTCCCGTCCACGTCGACCCCCAGGCGTACGTCGCCCACCACGGCGACGTGCGCAACAAGCTCTCCACCGCGCTCGGCTGGCGCGACATGGTGGGGCGCGGCTCGGGCGAGGCGTTCCAGCTGGAGCTGAGCGGCAGCGGTGCGGTGTACGTCCAGGCGTCGGAGGAGAAGCTGTGAGCACGCCCGTCATTCACGACCCCTCGACCCTGCCGAGCGACGACAACGTCGACCCGTACACCTTCTGTGTGGAGCTCAAGGGCAGCCCCTGGTTCCTCCAGAAGGGCAAGATGATCGCCTACTACGGGCACATGGAGTTCAACGGGATCGGCCACGGGCGGCTCGACCGCCTGATGCGGACCTCCTTCCACTCGCCGCTGCACGCGAGCGACTGGGTGGTGGCGGAGGGCAGCGGCAAGATGCTGCTGGCGGACCGCGCCTTCGACGTGAACTCCTTCGACCTGGACGAGGGGAACCTGACCATCCGGTCCGGCAACCTCCTCGCCTACCAGCCCTCCCTGGCCCTGAAGCAGTCGATCGTGCCGGGCTTCCTGACCCTGATCGGGACGGGGAAGTTCGTCGCGGCCTCCAACGGCCCGGTCGTCTTCATGGAACCGCCGCTCCGGGTGGACCCGCAGGCCCTGGTCGGCTGGGCGGACTGCCCCTCCCCGTGCCACCACTACGACCACTCCTACATGTCCGGCGTGATGGGCGGAATCCGGGCGCTGACCGGTATCGGCGGGGCGTCCGGGGAGGAGCACCAGTTCGAGTTCGTGGGCGCGGGCACGGTCCTGATGCAGTCGAGCGAGGCGCTGATGGCGGACCGCTCGGTCGGGGTGGTAGGGGGAGAACCGGGCGTTCCGGGTGGCCACGGCGGGCGCGGAGGCGCTGGTCAGCACGGGTCCTCACAGCGTCTTCCCGGCCAGCTCGGGGACCTCCAGCGACGCTTCGGACTGTGAGCGGTAGTCTGCGGAGTGTGACGTCGAACGTCTGCGCCCCTCGTGCGCCCCTTGTGCCCCCTCGGCGTGCGGGTGCCGGACGTCACACCCCCCAACTTCGTCCGCTTTTCAACTTCTTAGGATAGTATCTCTACATGGAGACCGAGACGGCCACTCGCTGGCTGACCGAGGACGAGCAGTGCACCTGGCGCACGCATCTGGAAGTCAACAAGCTGCTGATGCACCAGCTCGAAAAGGACCTCCAGCCGTTCGGACTGACCAACAACGACTACGAGATCCTGGTCAACCTCTCCGAGTCGACCGACCGGCGCATGCGGATGAGCGACCTCGCGGCGGCGACCCTCCAGTCCAAGAGCCGCCTCTCGCACCAGATCACCCGCATGGAGAACTCCGGCCTCGTCCGCCGGGAGCACTGCGAGTCGGACCGGCGCGGGCTGTACGCGGTCCTCACCGACGAGGGCGTGGCGACGATGCAGAAGGTCGCACCCCACCATGTGGCCTCCGTACGCAGGCACTTCATCGACCTCCTGGAGCCGGAGGCCCTCGCGGAGCTGCGGGCCTCGCTGAAGCCGGTGGCCGAGCATCTGCGCGGGTCGCGCGGCAAGCTCTGACCACGGCGGCAGGTGCCCGGTGACGGGCCCGGGGCGTGTGTCGCGCCCCGGGCCCGTCCGGCTTTCCCCGGGGACCGGTCCGGCTTTCCGCGGTGTCCGGTCCGGCTTTCCGCGGGCGGGCCTCGGCGGGGCGCGCGTCGGCGTCCCGCTCCCCGCGCGTGCGGGGGTGATCCCCAGAAGTCGGAGTGCCTGGTGATCCTCGGTGGATACTCCCCGCCTCGCGGGGCCGGCCCCCAGCAGACCGGCGAATACCGCGACCTGGACGGCTGCTCCCCGCACCGCGCGGGGACGCGGCCGGAAGGGCCGGGGCCGTCACACCGCTGACGGCCCCTGCCCCGACGCCGGCTCCCGCGAGGCGTCCGCCTCGACCGGCAGGCGCAGTTCGAAGAGCGCGCCGCCCTCCGGCGCGCGGGACACCGTCAGGGTGCCCCCGTGCCGGCGGGCCACGTCCCGCGCGATGGCCAGGCCCAGGCCCGCGCCGCCCTCGTCGCGGCTGCGGGCGTCGTCGAGACGGACGAAGCGCTCGAAGATGCGCTCCCGCTCCTCCGGCGGCACGCCCTCGCCGTCGTCGCCCACGGCCAGCACCACCCAGCCGCGCTCCGCCCGCACCGAGGCCCTGACCGACGCGGTCGCGTGGCGCTGCGCGTTGTCGAGGAGGTTGCCGACCACCCGCCGCAGCTGGGACCGCGAGCCGGCGACCTCCGCACCGGCGGAGGCCGTCACCGCGACCGGCACCCGGTCGCCCGGCCGCCCGGCCGTCTCCTCCCGCAGCAGCTCCCCGAGGTCCACGCGCCCGCGCCCGGGCCGCTCCCCCGCGTCCAGGCGGGCCAGCAGCAGCAGGTCGGCGGCGAGCTGCTGGAGCCGTACGGTGTCCTCCACCGCGCCCGGCACATCGAGGAGTTCGGGGTGGGCCGCGCCCACCTCCAGCTGGGTGCGCAGGGACGCGATCGGGCTGCGCAGCTCGTGGGAGGCGTCCGCGACGAACCGCCGCTGGCGCTCCACCGACGCCTCCAGGGCCGCCAGCGTCTCGTTCGTGGTGCGCGCCAGCCGGGCCACCTCGTCGCGCGAGTCCGGCTCCGGGACCCGGCGCGACAGGTCCTCCGAGGCCGTGATCGCCGCCATCTCGCTCCGGATGCCCTCCACCGGCCGCAGCGCCCGCCGGGTGACCAGCCAGGTCACCCCGGCGACCACCACCAGCAGCACCGGAAGCCCGATCAGCATGGCCTTGAGGACCGTGTTCACGGCGTCCTGCTCGGTGGTCAGCGGCGCGCCCGCCCACACCGTGTACGTCTGCTCCCGGCCCGAGGTCACCTCGACGGAGGCGAAGCGGTAGTCGGCCTCCTCCCCGTCCACGGTGGCCGAACCGGAGGTGAAGCGCGGCTCGTCCGTCGACACCTCGCCGCGCGCGGGATCGTCGTCCTCGTCGTCATCGTCGTCGCCGGACGGGGAGGGGGCCGGGGCGGGCCGGACCGCGACCTCGTCGCTCGACGTGCCCGAGACCGCCTCCAGCCGCTCGGTGACGGCCACCACCCGGCCGTCCTCGGCGACGACCTGCACCGGGCGCTCCTCGTCGTCCGGCAGGTCCAGCCGCTCGGGGCGCACATCCGCCGCGAGCTGCGAGGCGACGTCCCGGGCGACCACCTCCGCACGCAGATCGGTCTGGTCGATCAGGTTGCTGCGCAGCGCCAGCAGCACCGCGGCCCCGGCGGCGACCAGAGCCACCGCGACCACCAGCGTCGCCCCCAGCGCGGCCCGCGCGCGGACGGACCTCACGGCGCCGCCACCAGCCGGTACCCGGCCCCGCGCACGGTCTGGATGCGGCCCGCGCCGAGCTTGCGCCGCAGGGCGCTGACGTACACCTCGACGATGTTGGGGTCCCCCTCGTACGCGAAGTCCCAGACGTGCTCCAGGATCTCCGCCTTCGCCACGACCTCCCCGGCGCGGCGCGCGAGCTGTTCCAGCACGGCGAACTCCTTCGCGGTCAAGGTCACTTCGGCCTCCCCGCAGTGCACCCGCCGGGCGGCGGTGTCGACGCGCATGTCGCCGACGCCGATCACGGGCGAGGCCCCGGCCCGGCCCCGGCGGCGCAGCAGCGCCTTCACCCGGGCGACCAGGACGACGTACGAGAAGGGCTTGGTCAGGTAGTCGTCGGCGCCGGTGTCCAGTCCCTCGGCCTCGTCGTACTCGCCGTCCTTCGCCGTGAGCATCAGGATCGGCACGTCGTGCCCGGCGGCGCGCAGGGCGGCGCAGACCCGGTACCCGTTCATGCCCGGGAGCATGATGTCGAGCACGACCAGGTCGTACACGCCCTCGCCCGCGCGGTGCAGGCCCTCCAGTCCGTCGTGGACCACGTCCACGGCGTATCCCTCGGCGGTCAGCCCCGCCGCGAGCGAGAGGGCGAGCCGCTTCTCGTCCTCCACGATCAGCAACCTCATGCGCCCAAGGGTCGCAAACGGGGGCTGAAGAACTCTTCAGACTGCTTCAGGCCCGCTTCAGCATGCCTTCGGGATGGTGGGACCCGTAGCCGACACCGGGACGAACGGGCGGCACACGGACGAACAGCCCGACTCGCTCGGACTGCACCACACGGCACGAGACGTGCACGACACGGGAGGAACCCTGATGAAGCGCAACCTGGTCATCGCGACGGTCACGGCGGCACTGCTGGTCGGCGGCGGCGCGTACGCGGCCGCGGCCGTCACCGCCGACGGCCCGGACGACCGCACACCGGCGAGCACCGCCCCGGACGCGGTGACCTCGGTCGACGGCGACCGGGACGACACCCGGGACGACCGCGACGACGACAGGGACGACGACCGCGACGGCGACGACAGGGACGACCGGAACGACGACGCCGACGACCGCGACGAGGACCGGGCCGAGCGTGCCGCGCTGAAGGCCGCCAAGGTCGACGCCCGCGCCGCCCTGGACGCCGCCCTCAAGGCCCACCCGGGCGCCACCGTCACCTCCGTCGACTTCGACGACGACCGCGACGACGACCGGGACGACGACGACCGCCGCGGCCCGGCCCACTGGGACGTCGACCTGCTGACCGCCAAGGGCCAGGAGATCGAGGTCACCGTCGACGCCACCTCCGCCCGCACCACCACCCAGCAGGACCGCGACGACGACTGACCGCACCCGACGGGCATCCCGACCCCCGCGCCGGCCCCCGTCCGGCACGGGCACGAAGCGGCCCCGGGCGCCCCGCCGGACCCCGGGGGGGGGCCCCCGGGGCGGCCGGGAGCGAGAC
>NZ_JBEXXN010000095.1:0-10589 GCF_040630445.1 Streptomyces sp. NPDC005805 | reverse complement strand
TCCAGGACCGTGGTGCCGGGCCGGGCGAACTCCGGCCACAGGCGCGGGATGTCGACATTGCCGTAGGTGGCGTACGTCGGCGTCGGGAAGGCGTCCCGGCTCAGCCGATGGGTTCGCGCAGCTCGGTCCGGACCCGGACGGTGTCCCTGGCGATCGCGGCGAGGTCGATCTCCGACGCCTCCTTGGTCGCCGAGTCGGCGGTCACCAGGGCGACGGAGGCATTGGTGTTGTCGTCGGCCCACGCGCACATGGGCAGGGGTGTGCTGGTTCCGTCGGTCTGCTCGGCGGTGATCACCTGGCAGGTGATCGTCACCTCGCTGCCGGCGGGGGTGAAGTCCTCGGCCGGGACGGACAGCACGGCGCCGTCGGCCTCGGCCGCCCCCTTCAGGATGCTCTCCCGCGCCTGATCGGGGTCCTTGATCCGGCCGGAGAGGCCCGAGACGACGAGCACTCCGGCCTTCGAGGTCGAGGTGTACTGGGCGACGGTGCCGCGCGGGTCGCGGATGTTGGCCTCGCTGACGTTGCCGGTGAGTTCGGCCTGCCGCTCCTGAGACTGGTCGTCCGCCAGGCGGTAGTCGCCGTCGAGGAGGGTGGGCGCCGCCCGGAGGCGGTACTCGGCGGCGGGGAACGCGCCGGAGCCCCCGGCCGGTCCGCCCTTGAGCGCGCTGTCGCTCGGAAGGTTGCCGTACCAGACGAGCCCCGCGAGCAGCCCGGCACCGGCGGCGACGCAGCCGAGGATCAGCCAGACCCCGACCTGCCGCGGGGGCTTGGGCGGCCCGCCCGGCCCGGTCGGGTACGGGACGTACCCGTGGCCGGGCGGCCGGGGCCCGGGCGCGCCCGGGTAGGGCGCCGGGGCGGCGGGGTGGGGCGCGCCCGCGTACGGCCCACCGCCGTAGGGCCCGCCCGCGTGCGGGGGTTGGCCGTACGTCGGCCGGCCGTACGGGCCCTGGCCGTAGGGGGGTTGGGGCGGCTACTGCCCCGGCTGCCCGGTCGGGGGCTGCTGGGGCGGCCCGGCGTACGGGGACTTCGGAGGCGGCATGGTCATGATCGCAACGCTACACGGAGGGATCCCGCCGCCCGGTCCGTACGGTCAGCGGGTGGTGCAGCCGCCGTTCTCCTGCCGGTGGGGCCGGGAGGCCCAGCCGCCCGGGTGGAACCGCTCCCGGCGCGCGGTGCCGGACGCCCGGGTTTCGGCCGGTGACCTGATTAGGTGTGGGCCATGGCCGATTCGCTCATCTGCACCACGTTCCCGACACCGTCCGCGTCCGCCGCCGGGCAGCCGGTCCTCAACCGGCGTCTGCGCAACGGCGCCTGGGTCGTCACGGTCGGCGGACCGCTCGGCGTCCAGCAGTTGCCGCCGCTGCGTCACGCCCTCCAGGAGTGCCTGGCGGAGGACCGGCGCTCCCTCGTCCTCGACCTCTCCGCCACCCACTCCGCGGCCCACCCCGAACTCCTGGCACTGCTCGGGGAGTTCAGGTCCCAGACGGCGGTGTACGCGGCCGGGGCGCCGACCGCCCTGCGGTCGCTGCTGGAGGGCGCGGCGGACGGGACCGGGGTACGGGTGGCGGGGTCGCTCGGCGAGGCGCTGGACGCGGCGGGGCCGGCGGCACCGGGGGCGTGCCCCTGACCGTCCGCCGGGGCGCGGCAAGGGGGTGCTCAGCCGAGCGGGCTGGTGTCGAGGCCGCTGAGCAGGTGGTCCGGGTCGGCGTAGACCGCGCGGGCGCCCGCCCGTTCCAGGTCGACGCGCGGGATGCCCCCGCACAGCAGCCCCACGGCGGGCACGCCCGCCCGGGCGGCGGCCTGCATGTCCCAGACGGTGTCGCCGACGAACACGGCCGAGCGCGGTTCGGCCCCGGCCAGTTCCAGGCCCTGGAGCACGGGTTCCGGCGCGGGCTTCCCGGCGGAGACGTCGTCGGAGCTGGTCGTCCCGTGCACGGCGTCGTCCGCGTCGATCGCCCGGCGCAGCGCGTCCAGCTCGGGCCCGCTCGCCGAGGTCACCAGGACCACCCGCCAGTCCCGGGCGGCGAGGGTGCGCAGCAGCTGCCCGGCGGAGGCGAGGGCGGGCAGGCGGTCGAGCCACTGCCCGTAGACGGTCCTGTGGGCGGCGGCGATCACCGCGTCCTGGTCCGTGTCCCGGTCCTCGCCCAGCAGATGGCCGATGAGATCCATGGAGCCGAGGCCGACCGCCCGGTGCACGGAGTGCATGGGGATCCGGTGCCCGGCCTGGCGGAACGCCTCCCACCAGGCGACGACATGCAGATGGTTGGTGTCGGCGAGGGTGCCGTCCACGTCGAACAGCGCCGCACGGGTCATGGACCGCCTCCTGGTTCATGGGCCCGGGGCGCGGGGCCGCCCCGGGGTCCGGGCCCACCTTCCAGGGTGCGGCACGGGCGGCTCCCGCGCGCCCGGTCCTGGTCCCGGGCGCGGTCACGACCACGGTCGCGCTCGCGGGACCTGCGGAAGGCCCGGAGGGCGAGCAGCGGGAAGCAGACGAGGCCGACCAGGGTCGGCAGCAGGGCCGACCGGCCGACGTCCGAGCCCCACGGCCCGGCCAGCAGCTGCGCCCCCGCGAGGAGCGCCAGTCCGGCGTAGACCCAGGCCGTCCACGCCTCGGCCCCGGCGTCGCGGTGGGCGCCGGGGGCCGGGGAGACACGGGTTCGTCCCATGCGGACGCGTCTACCCCGTCACGCGGGCTTCAGCGGCGGCGACCGGTGCGCAGGGAGTTGCCGACACCGGCGACGTGCAGGGCGAGGAGCATCAGACCGAGCAGCATCACATTGGTCGAGGAGAAGACGTCGTTCGTGCCGATGTCGGCGGCGTTGATCAGGAAGGCGATGAAGAACAGTACGGCGGCGGCTATGGCCAGCATGGGACAACTCCCTGTTTCCGGAAGGGGGACGGTCTCGGTGCAACGGCTCGTGTGCCCCCGGATCCCGTGCGCAGACACGTTCCGGACACGACCTGACGCCTTCGGGCCGCGGACCGATGAGTTACGGGGCCCGCGGCGGTCAGTACGCGTAGTGGTTCACCCCTGTGAGGAGACGGACATGTCCGAGACCGACACCGCGACCGACACCCGCACCCTGGAGGCACCGGGTGCGACTGTGCACTACGACGTACGGCGGCCCGAGGGCGGCGACGGCGGCGGCGGCGGGCGGCCGCTGATGCTGATCGGCTCCCCGATGGACGCGGCCGGGTTCGTCACCCTCGCCTCGTACTTCCCGGACCGGACGGTCGTCACCTACGACCCCCGGGGCTCGGGGCGGAGTGTGCGCACCGACGGCGCCACGCAGACCACCCCGGAGGAGCACGCCGACGATCTGCGCCGGGTGATCGAGGCGGTCGGCGCCGGGCCGGTCGACCTGTTCGCGAGCAGCGGCGGCGCGGTGAACGCGCTGGCCCTGGTCGCACGGCGCGGGGACCTGGTGGCGACCCTCGTCGCGCACGAGCCGCCGGCGGCCCGGGTGCTGCCCGACCGCGAGGCGGTGCTCGGGGTGTGCGAGGACATCCACACGACCTATCTGCGGCAGGGGATGGGCCACGCGATGGCGAAGTTCATCGCGGCGGCCGGCCGGCAGGGCCCCTTCCCGGACGACTGGCGGACCGAGCCGGCGCCCGACCCGGCCGCGTTCGGTCTGCCGGCCGAGGACGACGGCTCCCGCGACGATCCCCTGCTGGGGCAGAACATGCTCGGCTGCACGGGCTTCCGGCCCGGTACGGAGGCGCTGCGGGCGACCCCGACCCGGCTCGTCGTGGCGGCCGGCAAGGAGTCGGAGGGCGAGTTCCCGGCCCGGGCGGCGGCGGAGGTCGCCCGGCTGCTGGGCACGCCGCTGACGGTGTTCCCGAGCCACCACGCGGGTTTCCTCGGCGGCGAGTACGGCCGACAGGGCGCGCCGGCGGAGTTCGCGGAGACCCTGCGGGAGGTCCTCGCCGGGTCGGCCTGAGGGCGGGGGCCCTGGGCGGGACGGTCCCGGCCTCAGGGCGAGGCTGCGTCCCGAGGCGGGCCCGTCCCGAACCGACCCCGGCCCGGCTGCGGGGGCACGGTGCCTAGGCTGAGACCGTGCCCGTGACGCCCCCGACACCCCCGCGCCCATCCGCCCCCGGTACGCCCGGGGCCCCGCGCGCGGCGGGCCGCGAGACGCGGTCGCTGCCGGTGGTCGCCGCCGGGGCGGCGGAGACGCCGTTCGCCATCCGCGCGTACGACGAACGGGTCACCTGCGACACCACCTGGGGCGAGCACTCGCACCCCTTCCACGAGCTGCTGTGGAACGAGCGCGGCGCGTCCACCGCGGTCGTGGGCGCGCGGGTCTGGACGATCACCCCGGCGCTGGGGCTGTGGATGCCCGCGGGGACCGTGCACTCGGGGTCGGCGGTCGCCGGGACGTGGTTCCGGGCCGGGTTCTTCGGCTACCACACCACGCCGTCCCTCTCGAAGACCCCGGTCGCCGTCGAGATCACCCCGCTGCTGCGCCTGCTGCTGGAGCGCCTCGGCGAACCGGGCCTGTCCCCCGCCTCCCGGGCGACCACCGAGGCGATGGTGCTCGACGTCCTGGAACCCTCGCCGCGCGAACTCCTGGTGCAGGCGCCCACCTCGGCCCTGCTGCGGCCGATCGCGACCGCGCTCGCCGGGAACCCGGGCGACCGGCGCACCCTCGCGGAGTGGGCGGACGAGCTGGGCGTGAGCACCCGGACGATCACCCGGGCGTTCACCGCCGAGACGGGGACGAGCTTCGCGCGCTGGGTCGCCTCCGTCCGGGCGCAGCACGCGGTCGCGCTGCTCACGCTCGGCCGGGAGGTCGAGGAGGTGGCGGAGGAGGTCGGCTACCGCTCCGCGAGCGCCTTCGGCGCGGCCTTCCGGCGTACGACCGGGCTGACCCCGGGCACCTTCCGGGCGCCCTGAGCCGGGGCCGCGCGTCCCACCAGCCCCTGGAGGCACGGACACCTGTCCCGATTGCTACAAGCGGTGTCACAAAGCATCGATTGCGACATCGAACACCCGTCTCCTACAGTGCGGCCAAGGCAAGCCTTACCTCACTCCGGTCTCACCCGGGCCGTCCGCTACCGCCGCCCCGCCGGCCCGTCCACCTCACCCGCCTCATCCACCTCACCCACCTCGCCTCCACCGGGACTCCGTATGCCCAGCAAGACCCCCGCCGCCACCGTCGCTCCCACGGGCGGGTTCACCGAGCTGCGCTCGGGCGCCGAGCTCCGTGCCCTGCTGGGCGAACCCCACCCGATCGTGATCGACAAGGTCCACGACCGGCTGACCGACGACGACACCGGCATCCTCGCCCGCGCCCCGTTCTGTCTGCTGGCGACGGCCGACGCCCGGGGCGCCTGCGATGTCTCCCCGCGCGGTGACGCCCCCGGCTTCACCCGGGTCCTCGACGCGGGGACCCTCGCCCTGCCGGACCGTCCCGGCAACCGGCGCGGCGACAGCCTGCACAACATCCTGGAGAACCCCCACGCCGGGCTGCTGTACCTCGTGCCGGGCAGCCGGGACGTCCTGCGGATCAACGGGCGGGCCCGCATCCTCACCGACGCGCCGTTCTTCGACGCGATGACCGTGGCGGGGCGGCGACCGGCGCTCGCGCTGCTGGTCGAGATCGAGGAGATATACCGGCACTGCTCCCAGTCGCTGACCCGGTCCGGCCTGTGGGACCCGGCGGCCCGGCAGGACGTCTGACCGGCCGCCGCCCCCGGTGGGCGGGGTTTCACCCGCGCGGAGCAGCATGACGCCCCGGGGCGGGGGCACACGCCCGGTGCCGGAACGTCCCAGCCAGGGGCACCCGGGCTCCGTGGCGGTGGCTGCCGGTCCCGAGCCGGCGGCCACCCGGAAGCTCCCACCGGTCTCCGGGCGGGGGCGGGCGCGGGGCGGGGAGTCCCACTCGGCATACTGACCGGCCATGGACACCCGTGCCGTGACCCGCGTGTACACGCTGATCGCCGCCGTGCTGTCGCTCACCGCAGCCCTCGTCGCCGCGGGCGGCGCGTTCGCACTCGGCGGCCCGGTACCCGCGCTCCTCTCGGGCCCGTTCACCGGCGCGGCCGCCTGGTGCGGGACGCTCGTCATCCGCCGCCGCGTCTTCGCCGGACTGGAGAGCGCGTCGGCACAGGCGTCCGACCACGGCTACGGCGAGGGCCTGTCGGCGGCGGCCCTGCGCGGCGTCACCGCGTACGAGTCAGCCGCCTTCCCCCTCACCGGCCCGGACGGCGTCACCCCGGCGGAACGCACGGCCCGCCGGACGATCGCCTACCGCATCTGCGCCGACGAGGGCCTCCCGCATCCCGTCCGCACGGCCGCGGCAGCGGCTCTGGAGGCCATCGACACGGGCCGCGACCCCGACCGCGCCCGCGAGGCCATCCGCGCACTCGACCTGACGATCCGCCACGCCCCGGCGGGGTCGCGACACGACGGCTGACGGGGCCGGGCGGGCCCGGTGCCGCGACCGGGCGGGGCCGGGCACGTGCCGGACCGGGCCCCTCACCCGGACGGCCCACGCGTGATGGTGACCACCGGCCCCCGCCCGCAGCATGGCCGGGCCGCGTCCCTTCGGGAAGCAGGCCCCATGCCCGCCGGAAGGAGCACAGGTGACCACCGACGCGAACGGCCCGCAGCCCGGCATCGCCGCCGCCCACGAGGAGATCCGCCGCCGGTACCCCTTCGACGACACCCGGGACGCCGACGACGAACGCCGGGGCTTCCTCGGCACCGCCGCCGAGCGCCTGATCCGGGCCGAGGACGGCCGCGTGGTGTGGGACCTGGACGCCTACGGCTTCCTCACCGGCCAGTGCCCGCCCACCGTCAACCCGAGCCTGTGGCGGCAGAGCGGGCTGGTCGCCGGTGACGGGCTGTTCGAGGTGGTGCCCGGCGTCTACCAGGTGCGCGGCTTCGACCTGTCCAACATGACGCTGATCGAGGGCGAGCGGGGCGTCTTCGTCGTCGACCCGCTGATCTCGGCGGAGACCGCGGCCGCCGCCCTCGCGCTGTACCGGGAGCACCGCGGCGACCGCCCGGTCACCGGTGTGCTGTACACGCACAGCCATGTGGACCACTTCGGCGGGGTGAAGGGCGTCCTCTCCCGGGCGGAGGCGGACGCGGGCGTCCCGGTCGTCGCCCCGGCCGGGTTCCTGGAGCACGCGGTGAGCGAGAACGTCTACGCCGGGACCGCGATGGCCCGCCGGGCCGCCTACATGTACGGCGCGGCGCTCCCCAAGGGCCCCCGCGGCCAGATCGGCGCGGGCCTGGGGCCGACGACCTCCACGGGCACGGTCACCCTGATCCCGCCGACGCTGGAGGTCACCCGCACCGGGCAGACCGAGACGATCGACGGCATCCGGTTCGTCTTCCAGCTGACCCCCGGCACCGAGGCGCCGTCCGAGCTGAACCTGCATCTGCCGGACCACGCCGCACTGTGCACGGCGGAGAACGCCACCCACACCCTGCACAACCTGCTGACCCTGCGCGGCGCCCAGGTCCGCGACCCGCACGCCTGGGCGGGCTATCTCACGGAGACGGTCCAGCTCTTCGGCGACGCCTCGGACGTCGTCTTCGCCTCCCACCACTGGCCGGTGTGGGGCCGCCCGCGCGTCCTGGAGTTCCTGACCCGGCAGCGCGACCTGTACGCGTATCTGCACGACCAGACCCTGCGCCTGCTGAACCAGGGCCTCACCGGCCCGGAGATCGCGGAGCGGCTGGAGCTGCCCCCGGCTCTGGAGCGGTCCTGGCACACCCACGGCTACTACGGCTCGGTCAGCCACAACACCAAGGCCGTCTACCAGCGGTACATGGGCTGGTTCGACGGCAACCCCGCCCACCTGTGGCAGCACCCGCCGGAGGCGGCGGCCGAGCGGTACGTGGAGTTCATGGGCGGCGCGGACGAGGTGCTGCGCCGGGCCCGGCAGTCGTTCGAGGAGGGCGATCTGCGCTGGGTGGTGCAGGTCGTCGACCACGTCCTCTTCGCCGACCCGGAGAACGCGGGGGCCCGGGAACTCCAGGCCGACGCCCTGGAGCAGCTCGGCTACGGCAGCGAGAACGGCACCTGGCGGAACTTCTTCCTCACGGGCGCGCTGGAACTGCGCCGGGGCGCGGTGGGCACGCCGGTCGTCGCGACGGCGCCCGACCTGATGAACGCGCTGACCCCGGCCCAGCTCTTCGACTCCCTGGCGATCCGCGTCGACGGGCCGCGCGCCTGGGACGCCGACCTCACGGTCCGCTGGGTGCCGGCGGACGCGGAGCCGGTGACGATGCGGCTGCGCAACGGGGTGCTGACGTACTTCTCGGGGCCGAGTCCGGAGGCGGCCGACCCGCAGGTCGAGATCGCCCTCGGGGAGGCGGAACTGCGGGCCATCCTGCTGGGCACCGCCGATCCGGCCGCCCTGGCCGCCGAGGGCCGGGTGCGCGTCACCGGCGACCCGGGGGTGCTCACCGAGCTGATGGGCCTTCTCGACGAGCCGGACCCGGACTTCGCGATCGTCACCCCCTGAACCCGCGGCCGGGCGCCCGGGACGTGCCGGGCGCCCGGCCGGTCACCGCATCCAGGCCCGGTACTCCATCACGTCCCCCGCCTCGGCCCCGTACGCGGGCTGGTCGGCGGTGAACGTGGTCTCCAGGCCGAGGACGGTCCCCGACCCCGGGTCCATGATCAGCATGCGGCGGACGCCCGGGGGCGCGTCGCCCCCCTCGTAGGTGTACGCCTGGCCCGGCCTGCCGAGCCGGTCGGTGACCTGACCGGCGGGCCGCAGGCCCTCCGCGTCGGCGAGGACGCGGGCGAGGGCGGCGGACTCGCGCGCGCCGGGCGTCCAGTGGTCGAGGAACACGGCGACGGCGTCCAGGAGTTCGGGCGTGGTCAGCTCCTCGTCGTGGACGGCCTCGGTCAGATACGCGCGCAGCCGGTCCGGCCGGTTCGGCGGGGTGGCGCCCGGGGGCGCGTCGGTCCAGCTCGGCGGGTGGGTGACCTCGGTGACGTCCGCTCCGCCGTCGACCGGACGCGGGGTGCCGCCGTCGTCCCGGAGGGCGGGGGCTCCGGTGTCCCGGGGGTCGGTGGGGACCACGAGTTCGATGCGGCCGCCGTCGGGCTGCCGGCGGACGAGGCGCTCCTCGGCGTGGGTGACCGGCGGCTTCCCCTCGGCCATGCCGAGGCTCCAGGTCCGTACATGGGTGCCCTGGAGGAGGCGGGGCGTGCCGTCCCCGGCGGCCGCGTGGGCCCGTTCGGCGAGCCGGTCCAGCGGCAGGCGGGCGGAGTCGGCGCGCACCTCCAGGGGCGCGGGGGCGGCGACGGCGGGCGCCGAGCCGGAGTCCGCGAGCAGCAGCGCCGAGACCGTCGCGATCACGGCGGCGGAGGCGGCGAGGCCCCAGGCGACGCGCCGGGCGGGCCGGCGGTGGGCGGACCCCGGGTGCGCGGGGCGGGCGCCGTGCCGCGTGCGGGCGGTCTCCGGTGCCGGGGCGCCGGCCAGCAGCCGTTCGAGGCCGCGTTCGGCGCGGTGGTCGAGGGGTCCGTCGCCGAAGTGGGGACCGTGCTCCGGGACCGGGTCGGCCGCGCGCAGCAGGTCGAGTTCGTCAGCCATGGCGGTGTTCCTCACGGGGAGCGGCGTCGGACGAGGGGGTGAGGGGCCCGGGCCGGGTGGCGGGTGCGGGGCGCGCTTCGGGTGCGGGCAGGCCGTCGCGGGTGGTCGGCGCGGGCACGCCCTCGCGCACGGGCACGCTCTCGCGGGCGGGCGGCGGGCCGCCGGCCGGGGCGGCCGGGGGCCCGGCGGGGCCGGTCGCGCCGGGGCGGATGCGGTCGATCTCGCCGCGCAGCCGGCGGCGGGCCCGGTGCAGCCGCATCGCGGCGGCCCGGCTGCCGCAGCCGAGGGCGACGGCGACCTCGTCGACGCCGAGTTCCTCCCACGCGGTCAGGCGCAGCACCTCCTGGTCGGCGGCCGAGAGGCGCCCGAGGGCCTCGTGCACCCAGGCCCCGGGGGTCTCGGCGTCGGGCCCGGGACTCGCCTGCCGTCCGGCGGCCGCCTCCTGGTTCCCGAGCCGGTCGAGGAGGCGCCGGCGCCGGCCGTGTCCGCGTATCGCGTTGGCGAGGCAGTTGCGGGCCACGCCGTAGAGCCAGGGCAGCGGCTCTCCGGGGAGTTCACCCCGCCGGCGCCAGGCCACGGTGAACACCTCTGCCACCACTTCCTCCACCTCGCCCGTCCGCCCGTCCAGTCGCCGCGCGACATAGCGGCTGACCGCCCAGTAGTGCTCGCGATAGGCAGCGGCGAAGTTCTCGTCGTTGCTCATGTCCTCTTGGTGTCCGCCACCCGTCCGATCGTCACGGCCCGCGCATGTGACGCGCGTCGCTCCGGATCAGTGTGACGCCCGGGCCGGTGGCGGACACAGGCGGGGCGTGAAGAGGATCAGAGACACGAGGATCAGAGACACCAGGGTCGTCACCTGGCTGACGACCACCGACCACAAGACGATCGGCACCCTGTATCTGGTGACGTCGTTCGGGTTCTTCTGCGTCGGCGGTCTGATGGCGCTCGTGATGCGCGCCGAGCTGGCCCGTCCGGGTACGCAGATCATGTCGAACGAGCAGTTCAACCAGGCGTTCACGATG